>DQIQ01000114.1 GCA_003942085.1 Thermoplasmata archaeon
AGGAGGGACAACACTGATCACATCTGCCAGAAACAAGGCTGCATCGGTAAGAGTCGTATAATTCTTTTTTATGATGGATGCAAAAATACGTGTAAAACACCTTAAAAATTTTCAGCATCTTCTTCATCAGGAATGCATCGAATGATTCGGCGGATGACTTCTTCCTCAACTATGTGTTATCTATCGTTTTTCAATGAAAAATCGGAATTTACCAAAATTTGATTAGATTTTTTCGGAGTGCTGGTATTTGGATTTCATTTTACAATCAGAAAAAAGAGAAGAGGACGGGGGGTTAAAAAAAGACCTGCTTAAAAACGAGGCCGTCTTTTGCCGTTTCATCAGACATTACCATATCTTCACCATTCACCAGATAGTAACTGGCGTTTGTAAGGAGCGCGAAATATTCAGATTCCTGTTCCATTACTCCAGTAGGTTCACTACAATAGTTTGCCGGGCTTTGTATCTGGCTGATAATAATTCGTTTTTCATCTGCCTTCCATCGTCCTGCATAGGGATTACAACTGTCATATCCGGCAAAACTCCCGTTATTATAGAAGGTCAGCTGGATTCCCGTCAGCCTGACGGGGACTTTTGGGGTTTTATTGAAGATCAATGCTTTTACATACCATGGTTTAACGAGGGATGATCCGGTATTTCCCTCGGCAGAAAGAGCCTGAGCACCAGGTGTTCCAGTTGTTGTGGAATCCGATGCCTTTTTTTGTAAAAGACCTGCACATCCTGATGCAACAACCAGCCCAGCCATAACCAGGATAATAATCATTCCTGAATATCTCATACGATTTTTCCTGTGCTTATCGGAGATATTTCTTTTCCCTGATATTCCACATTTTAAATTTGGATCTTAATGCTTCATTCCTGGAGTTCTGTGCATCTTTTATTTGGTGAAACAGCAGGGGGTCCAACCATTTTTTCAGATGAGGGATAGTTCATAAAAATGAGAGCCAGATGAAAAAAGTCAGAATTTTTTTTTGGATTTTTACGAATTTGTAAAAAATCGATTTCCACGAAAAAATTCTTATTTCCCGATTTTTACCAGCATCTCTTCTAATGATGGGTAGCATGACTCGATCTTTTCTACTTTCCCGCCAGCTTCTGCGATAAGCCCGGTACATTCATTGAGCTCAGTCATGTCCTCTGCGTCGCACGTGTAGAAACCTTCTTCCTTCCGGTAGGTTTTTGAATGCCCGATAAGTTTGCCCGGGTCGTCGATAAGGAAAAATATCTTATAGGTCAGTGTGCCGAACTGGTCGCGGAGCTCAGACATTGTCCCAAAGGCAACCATTTTGCCGCGTTTGAGGATCATCACCTTATCGCAGATTGCCTCGACCTGGTATAGGTTATGTGCTGAAAGTACGATTGTTTTGCCATCCTTTTTGAGCGTGCGGAGGTAATCAGCGATGAACCGTGAAGTCATGGGATCAAGCCCGCTCGTAGCCTCATCATACACCAGAAATTTCGGGTTGTGGATGAGCGAGCGGGCAATTGCCACTTTCCGCTTCATACCCTTGCTGAACTCACCGATCTTTTTTCCTTCAGGTTCAAGCGACAGCGCAGCGAAGAGCTGGTTTGAACGGACCCGGATTTCCTGTGCTGAAAGTCCGTAGATTTCCCCAAAGAATGCAAGATAGTTCTCGGCTGTCATCGTCTCGTAAAGCCGGGACTCCTCAGGCAGATACCCAAGATTTTCTTTCAGCGCTTTTGAATCTTTCAACACATCTATATCATTAATAACCAGTTCTCCTGATGTTGGGGTAATCAGCCCCGATATGATTTTGAGGAGTGTGGTCTTACCCGCACCATTATGCCCGATAATCCCAAAGATCTCCCTGTCCTCAAACTCAAAACTCACATCATCCAATGCAGTAAAATTATCGAATTTTTTCGTCAGGTGGCGGGCTGAAATCATGAAAGCGTACTCGTGTCGATCAGACTTATCTATAGTTCAACATATACCTTGGGATACGGGCATCTGGCAGAGGATAAAAACGCAGCTGATGGACCCGAATAATTCATTCCATTGCACAGGTTGCAGATATGCGCCAACCAAACCTGAAATCGCAATCTATGGTGAGGGATATAACAAGGCAACTTCTTGTTATCCATATTTTTTAAAATTGGACCTGCGCTATGACTATCGCGACTGGTCGTGAAATAGTCAGGATTGATCATTACCAATAAAAAATGTTCAGTGTCAGTATCGATGATTATTTGACCGATACATGATACAACTCTGTACTCAACCATCACTTCGTGCAGGTACCAGGATAACCCGAACAGATAGTGGTGAACCCGATGTAAGAAAGGATTGCTCATGGGCACACTTACTGATATTGCCACCATAGCGCGATGGGAAGTGAAGAAATCCTTCACGATGCTTGGCAGAGATGTCCTGCCCTTTGCAATTATCCTTTTTGTATTGCTTGTAGTGGTCACCGGTTTTGCTGCACAGACCGGAATGCACCTGCAGGACGGGATGTATGTTGTTGGTGTGGACGATCCGCAGATTGCTGACCTTCTT
>DQIQ01000032.1 GCA_003942085.1 Thermoplasmata archaeon
ATAGCAAATCCTTGGGTAAGCGGGGGATTATTATCGGCTGATTCGATTTCTTATTCGTCATCTACATCTTTAATACCAGGTATTTACCATATACATTTAGGTGTATGTGCATATTTTGGAAATCCATATACGACGATTATGGATGGGGATTATTTTATTTTTTTAGGTTTTATTTTTCCTAAACATAGATTGAGATATTAGAATTAAGATTAATGGCATAAATAAAGATGAGATTGTCGGTAGGAATACAAAGGCATGGATATATTCCCTTTATCAAGGAAATGTTTGGCGATTGGAATCATTCTCTTGTTCGTTGGTGTAACCATAGCATCAACTATCAACTTTCAAGTAGTCAAAGCATCCACTGATGATGACCTGGTTGAAGTTACTAAAGAATCATATTACAACTTGCAATATTTTAATGATAATGAAACAAATCGTCATCCTATACTTTTAGCATTGGTTGTATTGATATTCTGGTCTCGATTGATTCGAGTCGATTGGTTATGGGAACATGCAACGATTTGTATTGGAAGTAATGAATATGTCATCCACCCTCTGTTATTGTTAAGAGGAAATTGGTTGATGGGGTCTACAATAATCTGGGTTAATTTCTTAATGAATCTTTCAGATATATTTGGTTGGAATTGGGATGTTGAGGACTTTTTAAATCCATGGCAATCCAATAAATAAGATAATAAAAGAAATCCATCTGAAATTGTCGAAATGATGTCTGAGGAATAGTTAACCTTATGAAAAAGCGATTCGTCATAATAGGAACCATTGTTATCCTTGTTTGTGTTGGTTTATGTGGATGTCAGATAAAAGACTGTCCCTCTCCAGATAGTGGACAAGTAATTCCGATTGGTTGTATCGGACATAAAGAATATTATAATAAGACAATCATGATTCATTCACAATTCCTAATTTGAGGAAACCATACACTTGCTACGGAATCTTCTATTTATTTTGCAGATGAATCACCGACAATTTTAATTGATATATCAAATGCAACAAATTCCTCCATTCTTCAGGATGGAAATATGTATTATTTCATCGGAGAATATTATAACGTTTTTAAGGTAATCGAAATACGACCTGGTTAATGTCCCATATATTTTAATGATGAAGAAATTAATATGATGGAAAAGACACCATCTGAAATTGTCAATGTTGCGAGTCCCAGGTATTATTTTATTGTGGTTCACGTGTTAGAATCATGAGCCGCTAAACTAATAAACTATTATTTGTATACTATTTAATGAATTTAGTTAAACGATTTGGAGATAGAAAGGGATGGGACTACTCGAGAGATTTAGAGAAAGTAGATTTTCAAAAATAATCCATAAGATGTTTGGTAAGAATCACGCTAAGATAGGCATCTATGGTCCGCCAAATGTCGGAAAGACCACGCTTGCTAACCGGATTCTGCGGGACTGGACCGGGGATATCATGGGCAGCGTATCAGAAGTTCCCCATGAGACACGACGAGCGAAATGGAAGAACAACATCAGGATTGATAACGGCGGATCGTCGTTGACCATGGACCTTGTCGACACGCCAGGGATTGCGACGAAAATCGATTTTAAGGAATTTATGAACATGTACGGAATGACCAAAGATGATTCCCGTGTGCGGGCCAAAGAAGCGACCGAAGGAGTCATCGAGGCAATCCGGTGGCTTGATGATATTGATGGCGTGGTGCTGGTCATGGACGCGACACAGGATCCGTTCACCCAGGTGAATGTCACGATCATTGGGAACCTTGAGGCACGGAACCTCCCCATTTTGATTGCCGCCAACAAGATTGATGCGGAAAATGCAAGTCCAGCAACATTAAAATCCGCGTTTCCACAGCACCCGGTGATCCCTATTAGCGCTTTAACTGGATATAATACAGAGAACCTCTATACGATGATGGTAAAAGAGTTCGGGAAAAAACGACATAAACAGAGGAGGTAAACAGAATGACAAAAAAAGACAGTGGGATTGCGTTCAATCTGATCTCCCGCCAGAAACTTGAGCATCTGTCCTCCCTGGAAAAACTCCAATACATCCTCAATGAAGTAAAAGAGGGGAGAATCCTTGTCTTAGAACATGGTCTGACTCCCACCGAACAGACACAGCTCATTGAGCATACCATGAAAGAAATCAACCATGATACATTCATAGGTATTGAGATCGGTGGATATGAAAACGAAAAAGTCGGGTTCTTCCAGCGGGTGTTTGGTGTTGTAAAAAAACCCCGCATGACCGTGATCGGACCAGCGCATCTGCTCAGGATGGTCCATAAAGATAATGATATGATCGAAACCACGATCATACCTGGAAAAGGTGCAAGTTAATGCCGCATCAATGTCTCAAATGTGGTCATATCTTCGATGAAGGATCCTCGCAGCTGTTGAAAGGATGTCCTGGGTGCGGCGGGAATAGGTTTTTTTTCACGAAACAGCCGTTAAATGAAACAGAACGTGACGTCAAGAGTAAAGAGATCGGGCAGGACATAACATCGAAAATCATGGAGCTTGCGGTCGAAAAAAACAAAGGGACGCTCAAAGGGACCGAGGCGTGGATTACCCTTACCCCAAAAGACCTGCGAAAGATGATCGAGGACCAGATAGAACAAAAAAAACCGGACGAGGACATCAACCAAGGTGAGCCGATCAGTGATGATCAACGAAAAGCGATTATTGACAAAATAAAAGCGGAAGCGGATCATTCAGATACCCCAGAGACAATCGGGGTGGAACATCCGGGGAAATACAATATAGACCTGAAAGGACTCCTGGAGAAAGAACCAATAGTGATCCAAAAAGACGGGACCTATACGATCCATCTGCCTTCATTGTTTAAAATGCGTGAGGAAAAGAAAAAATAGGTCCTGATTTTTCTTAAGAACCCTGTTCCATTACCTTTTTATCGAGCTCAAAGATACAGCCTTGGTGGATTTCATGAAATGGTACGATGAGGTTGAATATATCAGGAAACAAGCGAAACTGAACAATGAGTTTTTCGCCAACTCCCTTCCCATGATTGCCAGTGAAAATGTGCTTTCGCCGCTGTGCCGAGAAATGCTTATTTCTGATTTTCATGGACGTTACGCGGAAGGCACCCCAGGGAACCGGTACTATGAAGGATGTAAGTTCTTCGACCTTGTCGAAGAAAAAACCATGGAGCTTGCAAAAAAACTGTTTTCTTGTAGCTATGCTGATGTGCGACCGACCTCAGGGACTGTTGCGAACATGGCCGTGTTAAAAGCACTAATCAAACCAGGGGACACTGCAACGGTTCTTGATACTGCGAACGGTGCTCATATCTCGTTTGGCAAATATGGTGCTGCGGGAGTCCGAGGCATTAATCTTGTTTCGTTCCCGTTTAGCAACGAGGAGATGACCATCGATGTCGACGGTGCGGCAAAACTCATAAAACAGGTAAAACCAAAACTCGCTTTGTGTGGTCAATCTGTTTTCTTGTTTCCTACTCCGCTGAAAGCCATCGCGGAGGCTGCTCATGAGGTCGGTGCATACGTGGTATATGATGCAGCTCATGTGCTTGGTCTTATTGCAGGGAAACGATTCCAGGATCCGCTTCGTGAGGGAGCAGATGTGATGAACGGCAGCACCCATAAAACCCTGCCTGGCCCTCAAGGAGGGATGATCATTTCCAATCATACGACAACCAATGAGGACGATAAGGTGTTCTTACGAAAACTGGGTTTCGGGGTCTTCCCCGGGGTTACTTCTTCGTATCATTTGCATCATGTGGCAGCAAAGGGGATTGCTTTTGCGGAGCATCTTGAGTTTGGGGAGGCTTACGCCGATCAAACCATTAAGAACGCAAAACGTCTGGCTCAGGCGCTCCATGATGAAGGATTCAAGGTGTTTGGGGAGAAGCTTGGTTTTACCAAATCTCATCAAGTGCTCGTGGAGATAGGTCCGGGAAAAGGAAAAGAGGCATCAAAGACCCTTGAGGACGCAGGGATTGTCACAAACATGAACATGATCCCTGGTGATGCAGATCCGCTCAACCCCTCAGGACTCAGGCTTGGCACCCCGGAGCTTACTCGTATCGGGATGAAGGAACAAGAGATGACTGATGTCGCAGCATTCTACCGTCGGGCGCTTCTGAAAAAGGAAAACTCTAAGAAAATCAGGGACGATGTCAAAGAATTCCGCAAAGACTTCCAAGAGCTCCATTATTGCTTCAAAGAAGGTTTCCGGGGATACGACTACCATAAGTTGATTTAACATGCGGGTCGCACTCACCGGCACCCCCGGGACAGGAAAAAGCGCGGTTGCGACAGCCCTTGAACAACAGGGGTACTTCATCGTCCGGCTGAATGATTGTGCAAAAGAGAATGCATGCTTTGATGGGATTGATGAGGAAAGAAACTCACAGCTCATTGATATAGATAAGCTAAATAAGTGTATCAAGAAGAACTTCGCAACTGATACCCTTGTCTTTTTCGAAGGACACGTAAGTCATCTTCTGACAGCTATGGATAAGGTCCTCATCCTCCGTTGTTATCCTAAAGAGCTTAAAAAAAGACTGCTGGAAAAAAAATGGACTGCCAAAAAAATCAAGGAAAACGTTGATGCAGAAACCATTGATGTGATCCTGTGCGAAGCAGCAGAAAAACATCCGGTAAAAAATATTTTTGAAATTGACACAACCAAAAAAACAGTCGAAGAGGTCGCAGCATCAATCATTGAGATTGTGAAAAAAAAATTTCAACCGACAAAATCTTATACTATAGGACAGATTGATTGGTCAGAGGAAATCCTTAAAGAAAAATCTTCGTAGGAGTAGATACGGTGTTGGATAGAACACGAGGGAAAGTAGATCCGTTGCTGACTGTGATTGCTAAACGGTTCACCCATGTCCATCCTGACGTTCTCACATGGTGCGCGCTTCTTTTTTCTTTTGTCGCTGGTGCTTTTTTTTATTTCTCCAATCCAGCCTCTGAGTTGCGTAACTTCTTTTTATTTTTTGCCGCCGTCTTCGTCCTGCTGAACGGTCTGTTCGATGCAATCGACGGGAAAGTAGCAAAGTTGACCAACAAGGCAACGGCACGCGGGGATTTCCTTGATCATGCGCTTGATCGGTACGCGGACGTGTTCATGGTTGGTGCACTTGCGCTGAGCTCCTGGTGTCGACCCCCTATTGGTTTGCTTGCGATCATCGGTGTGTTACTCACCAGTTATATGGGGACACAGGCACAGGCGATCGGCTATAAACGCGATTACTCCGGGTTATTAGGGCGAGCGGATCGTCTCGCATTGCTTATCATCTTTCCTATCATCCAACACTTTGCACTTCGCGTTTCGCTTCAATTGCCTTGGAACATCACGATCATCGAGCTGGTCCTGGTGTATTTTGCGATTGTCGGGAATATCACGGCGATTCAACGTTTCAATATCACGTTACGATGGTTTAGAGGCGATTTTAAAAAGGGAAAATAAGGGGATTTTTTCTTTTCTTCTAAAAATTTTAAATACTTATCCTTTGAAGCAGCAATTACTTTTGCTGAAATAATATTATCGTTAAGTTGGGGAGGAAAGGGAAAACATTAAGGGGATTTTATGAAGAACAAGACCTTTCCTCCTTTTCCCAAATAAAAGAAGAGTTGTTTGCGTATATAAAATTTTCCATTATTTTTGATAACATTTGTAACAAAATTGAGTGAAGATTTTTAGATAGTCGGTTGAACATGAATTGTTGTGCTTGTGAGGGCCAAAATTCGTATGATGTGGTTTTATAGCAAAAACCTCGATGTGATGTCTTAGAGTTGCAATATCTGAAGTCGGGATTGCATATTGATGGAAAAGTTTTGAAGATGGGGGCGAGGGGTTCTGTCATCATATCCTCTTGAGCAAGTTTAAGAAATTTTTGTATATTTTTTCTGAGGAGAATATCAGGGGTACTCCTTTGAACTGACAGTCTTCACAAGCATATCCTTGGGCAAAATAGGGCAATCTTGCATTTCCTAGTATCATGGAATGCGTGTTTTTGCTCCCACAGAGGGGACAGGCTATGATCTCCATAGAATCACGTATGCTATGTAATAGCATAGCATATATTTATATTTTATGCAAAATTAAAGGTCATCTTCGTCATTTTCATAGCATTTTTTAAAAAATACTCCATCCCACTACCCCTTACATTATGCCAAAAATTAAAGTAGAACACCACGTTATTCACCTCAGAAAAAAATGGAAACCCCACCAAAGAAAGCAATCATTATCTCACTTGACGATTCCATCGCCGAGATCGTTCAACTTGCAGAAACCCTCGGATATACTATCCTCAAATCGTTTATCCAGCACCGGACAAACCCAGATGTGAACTTCTACATCGGCTGCGGAAAAGTAAACGAAATCAAAGACTTTATCGAAGATACAGAAGAAAAAATCGACCTAGCTATCGTCAACGGAGAACTCAAACCATCACAATGGTTCGCCCTGGAAAAAAAATTAGAAACCAACGTCTACGACCGCATCCGCCTCATCCTAGCCATCTTCGAAGAGCACGCAGAACGACGAGAAGCACTCCTCCAAGTAAAACTCGCACAACTACAATACGAACGACCCTACGTCCGAGAACTGATCCACCGAGCAAAAGCAGGAGAACATCCTGGTCTCATGGCAGGAGGAGAATACCAAGTTGATGACTACTATGAAATGATCAAACGGCAGACAAAAAAAATCGGAGAAGAGCTTCAAAAGATAAGGGAAAACAGGGAGCTGCAGAGACAAACCAGATCGAAAAGTGGATTTTACTCTGTCTCGCTAGCGGGGTACACCAACGCAGGGAAAAGCAGCCTCATGAACCTACTATCAGGAGAAAAAGTGAAAGTCGAAGAGCAACTGTTTTCGACCCTCTCGACCACAACACGAAGCATTACGGCAAAAAACAAAGAAAAAAAGATCCCCATCCTGCTCACCGACACGGTCGGGTTTATCGAAAACCTTCCCGCCTGCATCATCGATGCATTCCATTCGACCCTTGAGGAAATAGAACTTGCTGATGTCGTCGTCTTAGTTGTGGACGGCAGCGAAGCAAAAGAAATCGTTGATAAAAAACTCCGTGTTTCAATAAACGAATTACGCAATATCGGCGTCGGGGCACCAATCATCATAGCATTAAATAAAATCGACCTGATCGACAACAAATCCCTTGAAACCCTCCAAGAATATCTGGATGACATCGGAATCCTTGAGGACCACATCGTTGTTGCGATATCTGTAAAAGAAAAGAAAAACACCGATATGCTGCTCCAGACGATCTACGATTCGCTACCACATATGGTGAAAATAACGTTCCGGCTACCACTGGAGGAAAAATCACAGGCGTTCATCTCTCAGCTGTACGGAAAAACCAAGGTCGTCGGCATCACCTACGGAGAAGTAATTACTGTTGAAGTCGAATGCAACGAAAAAATAAAGGAAAAGCTCATCGCAGCTTGTCGAAGCGTTCACGGGGACGTTCTTTGATAAAACAAAAATCTTATACGTAGCATTGTATTTCATGCAGTAAGGGAGATTGTCATTATGAACATGAAAAATCAGATAAATCTAAAGCAATTGTTTACAATGATTGGACTGATCCTTTTTGGGACCATCGGACGGTACGTCCTCTTTGGAATGGGAGTGCAACCGTTTCCGAACTTTGAAGTAATCATGGTTGTGACGTTTCTTGCCGTGATGCTTATTCGATCACCGCTGGCTCTCATCGTTCCACTCGCAAGCATGATCGGCAGCGATATACTGATCGGCAATCCCATATTCGTGGGAGACCAGATGAACAGGATCGTTCTTTTCACCTACTCCGGGTTTGCCCTTATCGCTCTCATCAACCTGTTCAACAAAGACCGACTCTGGAGCGGACTAGGACAGATGCGGCTCAAAAGCATTGGTCTAGCAGCTGGACTTGGTGTTGGATTTGTCCTGCTCTATGACATCTGGACGAACATGGGATGGTGGTATCTGATGTACCCGCATGACACAACATCGCTTGCCCTAGTGTACACCGCAGGATTACCATTCATGATCTACCATATGATCTCTGGGGTCGTCACGTTTTGTGCAATCGGACTGCCTATCGTCCTCTACGTTTCAAAGAAGAAAGACAGCATGCATCTGCAGCCATTCAAGCTAAAAACGATCCACAAGGTCCCCGCAGTGCTCCTTGTCCTTGGTCTTGTCGCACTCTCGTTTACGGGGACAGCAATGAAGGTTCCACAGAAAAGTGAGGTGTGGGTCGAGAAATCAGATCAAACAAGTGTTCACATCGTCATTGTCGGTGACAGCTGGACCATCAACGACAACCTTGTTGCCTATCAGGGTGACACCGCGTTTTCCATCTTGGAGCGATGCGGCGAGAAAAACGGATTTTTAATTAAGTCTACCTATTATGCACAGTTTGATTCCACGTTAATCAACTCTATCAATAACGCGGTCAGCGGAACCGATGGCAAATACTGGCAGTACTATGTGAACGGACAGCTTCCGGATGTCGGTGCCGATAAATGTATACTCTCCAACGGTGACCTGCTCAAATGGAACTTTGAGCTACCGCCAAGTTAAACAAAAAAATAACCTTTCTTTCTTTTTTTTAACAGGTTTTTTCATCGAGGATTTTAATTTTATTACGGATCAGGGTAATTGCTAGAATGACAAAAAGAAACGCAAGGACGAGCCCCGATGCCACCCCGACAAACTCATAGGAGAGAAGGAAATTATAGAACCCATGCAGGAAGATCGCTAAAAGAAAATACGGCAGAACTCCAAGGAATGATGCATGCTTCATCACGGTCTTACCATACCCATACCCTGTTAACGCGGTCGCGGACGCATGCAGCAGGCAGCTTCCAAAACTCCGTGTTGCCATTAATACCAAAAAAATGAAAAATCCTTCAGAAAGGAAGCTAAATCCATACAGAAGATTTTCTGTTGCTGAAAAACCAAGCCCGGCAACAGCCCCATAAATCAAACCATCTTCCAACTCATCGAGGTTGCTTTTTACCGATCTAAGATGCAACGCAAGCGGTTTGGTGAACTCTTCAACAACCGGTGCGATGACGACCGTTGCGAGAAACGGGGTCATTCCACCCTGAGACCATGAAGTCGTCAACGGCATCTCCAACATGATTTCCAAAATCAAAGATGCCACAATAGCAATCGTGGCACCCCAGAGGAAGCACAGAAAAATAGGTTTCCACTGTTCACGATGACATCGTTCGGTATTGCGTATCCATATTGTGTACAGAATAGGTGGAAGAAACGAAAGAAAGACAAGAAGCACCAAAGTTTCAATCGTCGGCATTACGAAAATAAAACACGCGCGTATTTATTATGGTTTTTAGAGTTTGTAGTAATATTCACCATTTTGTTTCTGCTGACGGTCCATGTAAGACTCTGGTTTGTTGACCCGGGGTCGTTTGGTCTCCTCATCCCGCCGGAAGGTGATGTCGACGTTCTTTAAGAATCGGTTCATCCCCTCATGAAGACTATAGGGTCCCTGCGCCCGACCCTGTTTTCCGGGTGTGCCATCAAAAACGATCAACGCATCACTCACCATGTCGATGAAATACACATCATGGTCGACGACCATCGCAGATTTCCCTGATTTCTCGATTACCCGGCGCAACATCCGCGACACGATCATCCGCTGCTGACTATCGAGGTACGCTGATGGCTCATCAATAAGGTAGATATCTGCCTCTTTCACAATCGATGCTGCGATAGCCACACGTTGAAGCTCACCGCCAGAAAGCGTGGTCAGCTCGTGATCCATAAGATACTTCAGATGCAGTGCATCATGGACTTCTGTCTGCAGGAATGTTGATGCAAATATCTGGGGAGCGAATCTCTCAAAATATTCTTGAACTGTTCCATCGAAATCAGGGGTGATGTATTGCGGTTTGTAGCTAATCCGCAGATCATACTCAATAGACCCTTTTGTCGGTGCGACCACCCCTGCAAGCATTTTTACAAAAGTAGTCTTCCCGATCGCATTAGGGCCGACGATTCCCACAATTTCCCCTGAACGGATCATCCCACGTTCGATATCAAGGGTGAAATCCTCAAACTCCTTTCTAAGATCTTCATACGAGACAAGGATGCGAAGCCCTTGCTGCTGCTTTGGGGGATTTGCAAAAAACTCGATTTTCTCCCCAAAACGGATGTTCTCCTCTTTCAGATACCCAGAAAGATAGGTGTTAATCGAATAACGGACCGCACGAGGGAACGTCACCACACCGTAAGCACCTTCAGTCCCATACATGATATGGACGTTTTCACACAGAAAATCCAAGACCGCCAAATCATGCTCAACAACGATGACTTTCTTTTCTTTGGAAAGCTCTCGGATGATACGAGCGACCTTTAGGCGCTGGTAAATGTCAAGATACGAGGTCGGCTCATCGAAAAAATACAAATCAACGTCTTTGATCAGGGCAGCAGCAATAGAAACAAGTTGAAGCTCACCGCCAGATATCGTTCCTTTTTCGATTTCTTTGTCCAGCAGGTTACTAATCCCTAGTTTTGCGACAATAGCATCAAATTTATTGGTCGTGTCCGCAGCCTTCAGCACGTCCCTGATTTTCCCCTTGACTATCTTTGGGAGTTGATCGACGTACTGCGGTTTGAGCACACAGGTAAGATTCTTCTCTGAAAGTGCCTTGAAATGCTCATGCAGCTCAGTGCCTGCATAGTATGCAAGCACCGGGTCCCAAGAGGGTTTCTTTTTTCGGTATTCGCCAAGGTTTGGGATGATCTGACCAGCCAGGATTTTAATAGCGGTCGTTTTTCCTATCCCGTTCTGCCCAAGGATACCGGCGCAACTCCCTTTCTTCGGGAGCGGGAGCCGGTAGAGCCGGAACCCGTTTTTTCCGAACTGATGAACAAGTTCTTCTTTGAGCTCTTCAGCAAGACCGATGATCTTGATAGCCTCGAAAGGACATTTGTTGATGCAGATGCCACAGCCGACACAGAGGTCCTCAGAGATGATTGGTTTTCCTTCCTCACCCATGATTATGGTTTCATCGCCAGCACGTACTCTAGGACAGAATTTGATACATTCCTGCGCACATCGCTTGGATGTGCATCGGTCCTTGAGCACTATTGCGATTCTCATATCGGCGAACACCGAGAAGAAGGATGTTCTTAAAAGGTTTTTTGGTAATAGACTGTGGTAAAAGGGAATATTGAAAAAAAAGATCAGGATATGGACAATAAAGCGAAGACAATCGCATCGCTTGTTCATTTCCTGCTGTTAGATGAATTAGAGTTCTTTTTTTATCGACCGAATGAGTGCCGGGGTTGACCTCGGAATGATTGATGGTGCCTTGGTTCAGACCGCCGCATGAACGGTATCTTTCGAAAATCCGGAACATCTGCTCGTTCTATCCTAAGATCATCGTTGCTTTGTACTCTCCTGAAGTTATCATGGTCTCGCTCGGTCAGTAGCGTGATTGCTGCGCCGTTTGCTCCTGCACGTGCGGTTCTTCCTATCCGATGCACATACTCGGTCGGTGTCTTGGGCACGTCGTAGTTGTAGATATGCGTGACGTTCTTGATATCAAGACCACGGGCTGCGACATCGGTTGCTACCAGTACCTTGGTTTTCTGGGTTTTCAACGCATCCAGAGAGCTTGCTCGTTTTTGTTGTCTCATACCCCCGTGTATTGCAGAGGCGCGGATGCCTTGTCGTGCAAGGTTCTTTGAGACTGCGTCAGATTCCCTGCGAGTCCCACAGAACACAATGGAGAGCCCATCAGTATTTCTGTTCAACAGATGAACGAGAAGAGAGAACTTCTGGTTCTGCTCAAAAATATCATAATAGATCTGCTTAAGTTTACTATGATCGACATACGACTGAGTCTTCACGATCACGGGATGATTCAGATGTTTCCTGGCGAGACGATGGACCTCTTCGGAGACCGTTGCGCTGAACATCAGCAGTTGTCGTTGTTGTGGTATGTGACGGATGATTTCTTCGACATCCTCGACAAACCCCATCTCAAACATCTTATCGGTTTCATCAAGCACAAGGATTCTGATCTTCCCTAAATCAATGGTTCTCCTGCGGAGATGATCAAGCATCCTACCTGGTGTTCCGATGACAATCTCAGATGAACGGATGTCATGGATCTGCGGTCCGATGCTCACACCACCATAGACGCTCGTGGTCCGAATCCCCAGGGTTTTACCAAAATCCCTAAAGACATCGGAGACCTGCACACACAGTTCTCTTGTTGGAGTCAACACAAGTGCCTGTAGTCCCCGCCCAGGAGTAATTTTGTTAAGGATGGGTAGACAGAACGCGAGTGTTTTGCCTGAGCCGGTCTCTGCTTGGCCTACGACATCGTTTCCCTGCAGGATTTCCGGTATGCATTTTTCCTGAATAAGCGTCAGTTCCTTGAATTCTTGCTCTTGCAGTTTTGCTAGGAGTTTAGATTGGATACTAAGTTGTTCACATTTCATTATTTTCACCTTATTTTTCGATTATTGTATAATTTCTAGGTTCTTCTTGTAACAAATCGTATACTCTCTATTTCAAATTCATTTGAAAAAAAGTATTATCAGATCTGTTATTGGTTAGAATATTAAGCCTTCTTTACGTTTTTTGCTTGTGGTCCTCGATCTGATGTTTCAACTTCAAATTCCACTGCATCTCCCTCATTAAGAGATGTTTCCATTGGGAGAGCGGTCCGATGTACGAAGACTTCTTTTCCATCGTCACATTGGATGAATCCGTATCCCTTTCTTGCATTATACCATTTTACATTTCCTTTCATGTTATTCACTTTTTCCTCAGATTACATCTGGGTTTTTATAAAGAACAAAAACAAAAAGATTCGGACATTCGATTAAACGAAACTGTGAAACTCTTATTTCTATTCCTTTTGATTCGATATAACCTTGTCACCTATATATAGTTTTTCACCGAGATGTTTTTTACTCCTGTTGAGTTCGTGAGATAAAGATTTTACATCACGATGCGGATATCCAGTTTTTGTGCAAGTTCTTTGTACCGATTTCTGATCGTCACTTCAGTGACCCCTGCGATCTCTGCAACCTCACGTTGAGTTCTGCGTTCGCCGCAAAGAACCGATGAGATGTATAAGGAGGCGGCTGCAAGCCCTGTCGGGCCTCGCCCGCTAGTGAGCTCCTGATTTGCCGCATGTCCCAGGATTTCCAGTGTTTTTGCCTGAACGTTGCTGCTGAGCTTTAACTCACTGCAGAACCTGGAGATATAATCCTTTGGCGCGGTCGGCATTAGTTTTAACTCAAGCTCACGGGAGACATACCGATAGTTCCTACCTATTTCTTTTCGTGGCATCTCAGCTATCGTACTTATTTCATCAAGGGTCCGGGGTACATGGCATTGCCGGCATGCTGCATATAGCGAGGCTGCGGTCATCCCTTGGATGCTTCGTCCTCGTACTAGGTTTTTTAATGCTGCTTTCCGGTAGATCACTGCTGCGGTTTCTCGGACGGTCCTTGGAAGGCCCATCCCTGAAGCGAGCCTGTCGATTCCTGAGAGAGCCAATGCTAAATTCCGCTCGGTCGCATCGCTGATCCGGACGCGCCGCTGCCATTTACGTAGTCTGTATAATTGTGCCCGGTTTTTTGTTGGAATCGATTTCCCGTACGCATCCCTGTTCGTCCACCCAATCGTTGTACTAAGTCCTTTATCATGAATGGTGTAGGTCATGGGAGACCCGGTCCGGGATCGTTTCTCCCGTTGTTCGTTATCAAATGCACGCCATTCCGGACCATGGTCGATGATGTCTTCATCGACGACAAGGCCACAGCTTGAACATACTAATTCTGCACGAGAATAATCCTTACTCAGGTGTCCGCTTCCACATTCAGGGCAACGGATAATTTCTTCGATTTGTTGTTTATTTTTTTTCACCAAATGCATCAACCCCCATATTTTGCTAACCTGATTTGCACCAGTTAGATAGTGCTTTTTATTGATTTTATTGTAAGGAAAGAACAAAAATAAAATATCTCATACGTTTGGATCAACAATAATGTGAAACTTTTATCTCCATTCCTTTTATATAGAGATATACCCCTGTGACCTTTATATTGTTTTGCACTGGGTTTCGAAGTATTGGTCATCCGTCTCTTTGTACACCCTGGAAGAATCCGCAAATTTTTTTGTAAATTGCAGGTTGAAGACCTAAAAAGAAAATTAATACATATTTATTTTTAGTAAGATTAAAACAAAAAAGGATAAATACTTATAAATAACAAGTATATTATAATAATATTGTAACAGCCGTGATTCTATGAAAAAGAGTGTATTGGGTGTTATAATTTGTACGGCTTTCATCATTTGCACTATTTTTACGTCCCTTACAACAAATATAAATGCAGGGGGAACAGGTAGCATGCCTGTAGTAAATTATGGACTAATACCAAAGTTTCCAGATAAACGTATAATACAAGGTGACTGTAAGGACTCCGCTGTATCGCAGAAAACACAGCTGAGCTTTGCGGCGTTCACTGATACCCATATAGGCTCTCGTTATCAATATCCTCTTTACGGGACCGCTGGTTACCTAGACCGCCTTGGAGGGGATCTGGTTGATTCAACCAATCAACTTGATTTTGCCGTACATCTTGGAGATATGGTTAACCATAATACAGGTCAGGTGAACGGCGTCGGATTACCCTGGGTTGTGAATCAATACACAAATAATTTGAAGGCATATCTCATCTCTTGCATTAATCTACCATTTCACGGCGTGATAGGGAACCATGATGTCGATGATTACCAGATGAACAGCGACGACCCGCACAATCTCACCAAATCATTGGTTGATGAACTGAGCATGAACAATCCTGTCTATGCGATGATGCGCGACGGAGTACTCTTTCTTGTTGTCCCAGAGTTAGGATACATCACATGGACCCACCCTGTTGAATACGAATGGATTGAATATATGACGAGCCAATACCCTCATACGACCACCATTATCCTCTGCCATCAAGCAATTGTCGATACCACCGCGGCTTATCCTTCTGAACCATATCGGGGCAAGCAGGATATGGACTGGTGGGCGACTCTGTTCCAGAACAACCCACAGATCAAAATGTGGATCCACGGCCACAATCATATTCTCGATTGGTATGTCAGTAATCAGAGCACGGGGCATACCACTACAATCTGGAGATTTGGACATGAAATCGCGTTCTCTGCCCCCTATTCACAAATGGACTGGAGTTTCCGTCATGAAGAAGATAGAATCGTCATCTACAACATTACTGCTACAAGCATTTCTACGGGTGCTTGGGAGAATAATGGCGCAGGTGGCCATTGGGTTTCAGGATATCTCCATTCATGGAGCATCCCTACCTCGTTTGACCCAGATGCAGCGGATTGGTATTCGTTTCCAATGTTTCTCCAGGACAACGAAACACAACTCACTGACATGAAATTGCTCTCACCAGATATTACCCTGCAGCTAATCGGTGCAGCACCAATGGAGCTGTTCTTCGACTCGCGGATGGAATCACCCAGTGGCTGGGCCGATGAAAACATCCTTGGCTTTGGGAACGACAGATCAGGGAACGTGAAATGGACCGATCCAGGAATGAGTGTACAGGGACCTACTACGCTTACGTTCCCTGAGAAATATCCCTATAATGAGTCCGTACAGGAGGATGGCCGGAGTGGACAACCGTATCATTCGTTTCCCATGGGGACGATTTGTGCTGCTGTCCCTGGGCAGACCTATCAGTTCACGATGACTGCCCGCTGTCTTTCGGGGAACGGGAAATTTAACATGACTGTGAGTTGCAGCGACTGGGGGACAAAATCACAATACAGCACACTTTCTGGCAGCGAAAAACAAGTGTTTTCTCATACATTTGGATCCTGTTACGAAACAATCCACGGCAGTTACGCGGTTCCCTACGATACCGACGCATGGTTTTTGCAGGGATCATTGGATTTCCGTAATTTTACGGATTATGATGTCTCATTGTTTAGTGTGAAACGACAACAAACGAGTGATACGACAGATAATTTCAATGTTTGTCTCAGTGGTCGTTGGTATAATGTTTCAGGGACTCTTGCTGAAAATGAAATAGTAAACTTCTCTGTCAATCCACAGGTTCTTTCCGATGCTGACGGAGTTATAAATTTCACTGCGTTTATACAAGGAAATCACTATGGCATAGTGAACCTTGTCTATCGCGAACCGCTCCTGATGGGTATGAACGCACGTTTCCGGGTGAATAGTTATACTGAGGGGGTGTACAATCTGAGTCTTACAAAGACGATCTCACGAAGCTCAGCACTTACCATGAGGATATGGAGCTCAGAGGTGTTTCAGAAGTTTCCGCATGGACTCGAATTAATCGTCCGTTTTCTGATGAAAGGATTCAGCGGCCAATTTCTTCATGTGATTCTAAATAAGATTTCCTCAGGGATTCCTGCGACGTTCACTATGTATCCATTCAGCACCGATCCCCTGTATGAACAAATGGATATTGTCGCCGGTGATGGTTCTGGCATGAAGCATACCAGCAAAAACGGAAATCTATGGCTTTCTTGCAATAGTCCGATAATTGATGAGCGGTATGTTGATGTTACTCTTCCGAGTAAATAGATAGTTTTGAAATAGAACGTCTCTTTTATTACTCAACCAGCGTCTCCGTATATAATGACACGGGATATCATCTATAATCGATCTAACCTCTTTCCTCGGATGAATTTATACAGATACGTGAGATGGTATTGTCCTCCTGGGAGTTCTGAATGCCTTAAGAAGGCATAATTTATTAAGTCAACAACAAGTTCCCGGGGAGAAGATAGATAAGAAACATATGGAGAAACCAAGGACGTGCTACACCCATGATTTTTGATGAAATACGTCATGTCGATTTGTATTATCATCTCAGTAAGTCGTTGCAGGATTCTATTGATTTTTTAGGCAGTAAAAAATTCTCTTCTCAAGAGTCAGGCTCCTACGAGATAGGAACCGAAGGGATGTATGCAATTCCGCAGGAATATGCCCCAAAAAAAAAGACAGAAAAACAAATCGAATCCCACCATAAGTACATCGACATTCAATTCATGGTGGAAGGGACTGAATATCTCGGGTATGCAAACAAAAACACCCTTCACTGCTCCGGGTACGATGAGGAGCATGACACCGAGAGATTAACAGGACCACTCACGTTTTTGCCTTTTCGAAAGGGTTACTTTGCTGTCCTCTTTCCCCAGGATGCCCACATGCCCGGAGTGAAAGCACGCGACTCTACTAAGAATGTGAAGAAAGTCGTAATAAAGGTCCCGGTTGGGCTTTGGAAAAAGTAGTTGCTTGCAAAAGCAGGACGTTTGGATAGTAGTCAACAGGTGAAAGCCTTGGCCGTCTTAACTTGTCATTTCGATAATTGAACCTCCATACATGACTCTTTTCTTCATCATGCTGAGGACTTACCAGCATCTGATCTATAATACGAAATCAATCCTTTCAGATGCGCCTGGGTATACCAGAGCTTTGACAACAAACGAAGCGGAAAATGCCCCTGCAGGATGATTTTTCCGATCTGATTTGTCCAGTATGTATTATGGATGATACATTTTTTGATCAGCTCTTTTCTCAGAGGGTTTAAGGAGTCGATATTGTATTTTTTGGCATCTAGGTCAGTGAATATTCCAAGGGGTGTAAACCCGGAGGGCAGTAAGATGCATCGAAGACCTTTGATATCATCGATCAGATTAAGCGTTTCAACGACATCGTGATCTGTTTCACCGGGGAGCCCAATGATCAGTGAACAATATGGAATAAAATGATAATCATGCAGCAAACCAAGGCTTTCTGTGATGACTTCCGCCCAGTCGCTTATTTTGAACGGGAGAGCTTTTCCTGACATTGTTTTTTCCATCAACCGGGCCGACCCTGTCTCGATCCCAGCCTCGCCGATTATGAAATCTTGATGACTGGAGATGATTTCCATGAGTTTTTTAAAAAGCGTACTGTTGGCTTGGACAGCAGCTAAAGAAAAATGTGTGATAAGGAACTCATCGTAATATCGATAGACAAGTTCTAACAGGTTTGTCAATTTGGTATCATTAGGGATAAACCCTTTTATGCCATAGAGGAAGACGTCTTCAGCATGAATAATTCCTCGGTTTATTCCGTTATTACGGTTCACCTGGAGCTCTTTTTCGATTTTCTCCAGGGGGTACCACCGGAGATTTTTTTTCGTCACTTCACAAAATTTACAGCGGCGGTTACATCCTCTTCCGATCTCTATACAGCCAGAGATCGATGCATTTCTAATAGTGGAGATATCATTCAAATCATAGGATCTTTTATTTGATGAGACATATTTTGGAACCGGTTTTCCTTCAAGGATGTCGTAGCAGAGCTGCGGTACAGTGTTTTCAGCATCACCAATGACAACTGTGTCAACCTCCGAGCTAAGAGCGGAGCTTGGGCTTTTTTGCAGCTGCCATGCGCCTTGGCCTCCGATGATGATCTTCAACCCATGTTTTTTTGCTTCTTGGATGCAGGGTTGTCGGAGCAGTTGTTCAAAATATGTCGTTGAATATTGTTGGTTTCCTTTTATCGCTTCATAAAAAAAGGGTTTTGATGCCAAACCCAGCGGATCAACAGTATGGATACCTAGTATTTTTGCATGGGGTAGGAACCACTTTAAATGACTTGGGGAAATCGTCAGAACGCTGAACCCGGCATCGGTCAAGGTTGCCTCTACCTTTCGAAGGGGATATGGAGCATAGGTTACGACTCCGTTTGTATGATCTGGTTTTCCGACGAGAATGGCAAACAACCATCGAGGAAACATCTCACCAGACCCATAAAAAGGAAGCGCAATTCGGCCTTTGAGATGGAAGTTATTCATGACCGAGTGATCTGCTGTTAGTAAGATGTCTGCTTGTACTGATTCCTTTCCGCCCACATATAGCATTTAGGTACAAACAGTATATATAAATTGTCTTTCAACTAATAAAATGAAATCCCCATAACATTCCTTGAATTTTTCACGTCTGCTGAATAAAGCTGGGTGCTGGCCGTAGTCTTTATCAGTGATATTGTCCCAAGGGTCATCGTTTAGATAAATTCAGAGAAGCATCCTTGATGGGTAAGAAAAAATGGGAAGATGTTTAAAGTCCCTCTCCCTTTTTTCTTTTGTTAAAAAAATTATTGAAACCAAAGCCGATGACGTCATTATGGAGAAAGGCAACAATGCGAGACAAACGATTCATTGCGGAACATCGGGGCGGACCTCTAAAAAAGGAACAGCACTTTCAGTTAATTCAATGGGCTTGCGACTGTGCAGAACATGTATTGCCGCTCTTCGGTGAAAAAATAGATGAGCGATTAATAATAGCACTTCAGGTGGCTAAAGACTGGAGACAAGGAAATGCCTCAGTTGGTGATGCAAGAAAAGCTTCAATAGGTGCTCATGCGGTCGCCCGAGAATCGTCAGACCAGACTGCCATTGCAGTGGCTCGCGCTGTTGGACATGCTGTTGCAACTGCTCATATGGCTGACCATTCATTAGGTCCAGCGTGGTATGCATTGAAAGCCGTAAAAAACGCAGGCAAATCAATAGATGCAGAAAGAAAATGGCAGGATGAACAATTGCCATCAGAAATTAAGGATCTCGTCCTCACAGCAAGGATGCGCAGAAAGATCTGATACGACAATAAAGCTGATGGACAAAAAGGAATGGAGGTTCGGTCCAATCTTTTCTGACTGGTATGATGAAAATGTGTTGGGTGTAGGTCGTAATAGAACCTCCCTCCCCCCGAGAACTCGCCTAAAAGCTCGTCTTTTAGGAGAAATCACCATCTAAGTTGTCCTTGATGGTGTAAAACCAAAACGAGGAGATTATTTCATCTCTCCTTTCTTTTTTGTCCTACCACTGATTCATCCGTTGGAATAACTCGTCCGGGTTCTTCAATGCAGCCTTCTTGAGCCCTTTAGCCTCCCCGCCCGCAATTTCATACTCGTCCCCCGCCAGTCCCTTCATCGCCGCAACAGCTACCTCCGAAGGTGGAATCCCCCGTTCATCCTGCTCACGTTCATCACGCCCACCCTTATCCAGATCCGTATCAACCATCGGCGGAATAATCTCAAACAC
>DQIQ01000115.1 GCA_003942085.1 Thermoplasmata archaeon
ACTCTTTTGACCAGCCGGTGCGTTATCGCAACAAGCGGGTGGCGGGCGTAATCGAGCACCTGCACATCATCCAGTGATTTTAAGTTCATTGCACGTGCGGTCCGCTCCATGCCCAGTTCAATATCTTCTTTGATTTCGATAATGTATGCATCAAGGGCAGTGATTCCAAGATGTTTTGCCGCAATTGCACGGTGATGGCCGTCAACAAGGATGATTTTTCCCGGGCGTCGTACGACAATGATCGGTTCAGCCAGACCTTTTTTAATCTCGTATATCCTCCCTTCGAGTTCGTCCTCGTAAATCTTTGACTGGGTAGGAAGCAGGTCCCTGACTGGTACCGTCCCGCGTTCCAGGGTGGGATCAACCCCGTACAATTTTTTTAACGTCGTAATAAAATTGAAGACTTTCTCGGGTGAAACGTGCTCAATCTGGGAGCGAATCACATCGGAATTGGAGATGATGCCCAGCAGGTGATTTTTTTCATCAACGACCGGAAGTTTCTGGATACCACTCCGGAAGATCACCCGTGCAGCATCGTTGATATCCATCTCAGGATCAGCAACAATCAGATTTTTGGATACCACGTCGTTGACAGGAGTCGTCATCTGGACAAAGAGAAGATCCCTGGCTGATATATACCCCACTACCTTGTCCCCGTCAATAACCGGGAATCCATCATGATGGGTCTTTTGTATTTTCTCTATAACATCCTTAACCGTTCCGTGGATATCAACACTGACGACATCATAGGTCATGTAGTCCTTGACCTTTTTCTTATCCATCACCACAGCTTTTAGTGAAAAGAGTACTAAAAGTCATCGGAAAAAATGAAGGGAAGAGAATATGCGGATATTTTGTCTTATTATGGGATTTTGGAGAATATTTTGTCGTAGTGAATCTCGTTTCCAATATACCATTTTAAGGGAAGGTTTCACATCCTCATTGTAAATCTACCGTCATTACGACCAGCCGTTACAGGGTCCGAATCATTGACACTCCTAAGGAAATGGATGTTGTATATAATTTGCCAAAAAGAAGCGGACAAGTTTATGACGATTGGACAATGATGTAGTAAGGAGGAATAAAAAAGCATGGGAGAAAAGAAAAAGAACGAGGCATGGGTAAAAACGGTCAGCAAGATTTTTATCGTCTTGGCCTGTTTGCTTTTTGTCGGCCTCATGATACTTTCCGGTATGGGGAACCAATGGATCACCATGTTCAATTCGGTTAAATCCGGTGATACAGTTGTCCTTGATGTGACAGTCTATGATGCAACAGGAAACCCCATAATAACCTCGGACCAAACGGTCTACAACCAGGTCGTGGCAAAGGGCCAGAATATTTTTGCAACAAAGCAGCTGACAGTCATTTCCAATAAGACCATGGACAAGTCCATTTTTGGCGTTCCAGGATCTGCTTCAACCGGGACAGGTGTCCAGCAGCTTGCGATCTTTTCTTCTGAATATAATGCGATTAGTTCAGGGATTGTCGGGATGAAAGTGAATGAGCAGAAACGCATTGCGATCCCCTCAGACAACATGATGAAGAATGACTTTTCAGTCGAACAACTGGCTCTCAGCAAGATCAACTTAACCGATATCAGTGTCGGAGACAGTTTCTTTATGGGGGTTGCAGATACCACACAACAGGTCACCAACACTACTAAGGCAACTACCTTCCTGCGAATTGGTGATGTTGTATCAAAGTCTCCTGACGGTGTTGTTGTTGACCTGAATTATCCTTCAATTGAAGTCAAGGTTGTTTCTATCAACAAACAATAATAACCTTCAACCAATATTTTTTGATATCGTTGTATCGTAGTGCCGGAGTCATCCTTGGCAGAGGCAATGATCTTTTTTTTCTTATGCCAGGAAAAATTCTTGCAAAGATACCCTGAAAGAATATTTTGAAGAAGTTGTTTTAAAAAAATGAGAGAATCTTTTAAAAAATGACGAAATACTAAAAAAATTATAACCTGGTCCCGTAGATTCTCTTGATCCGGTGGGCAACGGTTTTCCAACCCTCTTTTCTCATCAAAGGCCCGTCACGCAGTTTAAGGTGAGAGACTTTAAATCTTTTACCGGAAGCGACATACATCTCACCAACGATAAAAGGCTGTTCCCCGTCACATTCCATGTAGACCGGTGCTGTTTTTCTGCCATCATGGATGGAAATCTTCACGACAACCTGTTCGATCGTCCGGGTCCACAATGTTGTGATATCGGGTGCTTTTGCCCGGTTTACCCGTTTCTCGCCGCATTCAATGGAGCTTACCTCAACGCCGAACGCTTCTTCCCCGCACTCAGCAACCAGGTGGTCACCGACATTGCATTCATCATCCTCTGCAAGTTCAATCCCGCAGACCATCGACATTCCTTCTTTTGAGACGATTGTTTTGATCAGGATTGACTGGGGTTCTGTGTCCTTTTTTATGCGCTGGTGGTGACCGCAGGTGGTGCAACGGACGAGGAGGTCACGGGATTCGGTGATCACATCGTGTTCGGTCTCCTCGTT
>DQIQ01000116.1 GCA_003942085.1 Thermoplasmata archaeon
TCAACAAAAAAAGATGGTTCCTTGCTGCTTTTCCATTATTCGTAGAGCTTTATCGCACTCATGTTGCGCGCAAGGTTCATGGAGCGTGCGATCGCATCGCATTTTGTCCGCAGGAGATAGGCGATGGGCCTGTAGGAGGTTTCTGAGAAGGATTCGTAGTTGGCCATGCCTTTGGCGATGATGAGGTCCGCCTTATCTAATGCTTTTTTCACGGCGGGTGGAAGATGTGTAAAATCAACGCCGACTGCATAGCACCCGGTGGTGAACAGCTCATCGACGACATCCTGGAGCGATATTTCCTTTGCATCCTGTTCGGTCGCGTCACTTAAGATCGGAGCACCTTTGACGACCACGGTGATATGCAGAGCCGGGTTAAAGCGTTTGAGTTCCCGGCAGAGGACTTTGTCAAAGACGATCTCCCCGCAGTTGTCCGTGAACAGAACGAGTGAAGTTGCGTTTTTGATACGATTTTTAAGTTTTACATAATCGTCATGGCCGAGTCCTTCGGCGTAGAGCCTGTCGAAGACTTCGGTGAGCATCTGGGGAGTTGCGCTGGAGCCGTCGATGCCGAAATCCATGATGTTGCCGATGATGGCACATCGCATGCTTGCTCTGAGCCGGTCTGGTGAGGCGGTGATGAGTGCTTCGATTCTGGGGATTAGTGCGGTCGCTATAGCGTTGCTGCTGGCCTTCAGCTCCCTATAGGGGTCCGTGTCCTTTAATGCGTCATAGACGGCTTTGTGCACCTGGGTTGCGATCGTGGCGCTGCATACCGCTGGATCGTAAAGCTCGGCAAGAAGCGTGCAAGCGGTGCGCAGAGCCTGGGTCTGTCGTTTCTTATCACTGGTGCTCAGTTCGGTTTCGAAGAGAATCCGTTTCAATAAACAAGGGAGACATTCTGGCTGTATCTTCATGATGGGTCCTGGAAAAGACACTGGCTATTTATCTTTGCTGCTCGTGGGTTGTTTTTTACGAAAGAAAAGGATAGATCAGTCGTTTTGGCTCATGTGTTTTGGTCTGCGTGGAGGCCAACGGTGGAAAGCGTTATGGGGATACGGGTTTTCCCTCCTGGATATTTTTTTTTGGTCCTTTTCCATACAGAACAAAAAGGAGCGAAATATTAATATATTAAGCAAATTATATTAATAGTATACGAACATGAAATGGGATTTAAGACTATGAAGAACAAACTCATAACCATATTGGTATGCGGACTGATGCTGGTAACACTCCTGCCGGTGAGCGCCCTAGCAATCGCCATTCGCTCTGACTCAAAACCAGTAACCTCAGGAATACTTGACAAAACCACCATTCGTGGATTTGCCATCTATCTAGGAACGGACTCGACAGGGAAAAGCACCCACTTCTTTGCACTGCGGCTTCATTATTCCACAGTCAGCCTGTCCGGTGTTCACAGCAACGGTGTCGTCCTTTTCCGACCGATTGACATCCCCACGAAGATGACCGGATATCACGGACACTTCTTCATCTGGGAGTCGTTCCGTGGCGCCTTAAACGTGTAACCCCCCTTATCTTTTTTTTATTTTTTTTCTTTTTTTTATATAGGGTTTTATAAGGTCAGTCTTGTTATCTTTTTGTAGGGAGCTGCAATAGATGGTGGTGGGTGAAAAGAGCCATCAGAAGATTTCTGATGAACGGTATAAGCAGGTTTTGAACAAGAACGATCCATTTGATCAGTTGATTCTGGAGCTGGGTCAAAAAGGCGTGCTTGATGTCTGTGTCGTGGGCATCGGACAAGAGTCTGGTAATGCTCCAGAGCATCGATACACCCGCAAGCCTGTTCCACCGCGCGGGAAACATTCCTCGTAAGTGCGAGTGGTCAGGATATTTCCTCCTGTTCTTTCAGGGTTGGCTGAAAGAAAGGTTATTATACTGTCGTAAATGTCTTATTTATAGCTTTTTGAATAAGTATAAATATAATGAGCGGCTGATGGTGGGTTGTAGGGAAGCTGGATTTTGTGTGATATCATGCGACGCATGATGGTGCGATCAGCGCTCCCCACGGAGGAAGACAGAATGGTGGAATTCGTAAAGATCTCAGAGAACGGGGCACTTCTCAAAATCAAAGAAGTGTCCGATATATACCGGAGCCGTCTGTTCCGATGGGACAAAGACGAATAACCCTTTTTTTTCTTTTTTTGTTTCGTTTATATGAGTTGGTTCGGCTTACTTGAAGTCCGTCTAAAGAAATTATAGGGTTTTTTTCTTTTTTTGTTGCGCCAGGTATTTTCGGTTCTGTTCCATCCAATACTTGTCAATCTCTCGCAGTACCTTTTTTTTGTTTATCGAAGGGTCATTTGGTTCATAGGTAAAACAAAGGAATCATTCGCCTTTTTTTACGTCCTTCATCTGGTCCATGCGGGTGATCATGCAAGGTACTTCTTCTGTCGAGTCGTTATTCTTCAGACAGGAAAGGCAGAGGGTGGGTATGGGTACTGTTGTCTGGTCAATTTCGGTTCCATCATCTGCGAAATATCCTTCTTTTATG
>DQIQ01000117.1 GCA_003942085.1 Thermoplasmata archaeon
AGCAGGTGCTCGATGGCATTCTGCTGCTCCTGAGAGAGCTGTCGGATTTTGTCTGGTTTTGTCGCCTCAGTCATCATGTCACCTTATGTTTATCCGTAATATCGTATATATTGTCTTTTTTACATTCAAAGCATATAAATATTTGTACAATTAGGCAAATAATCTGCGCTTTGTATCACTTCAACTTCAGCATCTACAGAGAAAGGATAGAGATTATGGCCTGAAAAATGTGTTTGCTTATAAAGAGACGCATCTATTTTGCGATTATTATGGATCTTATCATATCGATTTAGCTAAAAAGGGGGGGTCCCTAATGAATGTTCTTTTTTTAGCGGCGAACGTTTGTTTGCTGACCTGACCACGGGCTCTGGGTAGACGCTTATGTACGCTTAACATTGATGCAGGCCAAAGGATGATGCAAATTTCCGCGTTAATCCGCGTTATTCCTGTAGTTGCTTATAAAGAAATGTTGTTATTCCTACCATCTTATGAATCGATGCTTACTGATTATAGCCTTAATCCCCCCACCCCTGTCTTTTTTATGATGCGATGCAGCGCAGTTCTCCTCCTTTTTTATCGTCGATCGATCGACGGAAGTTTGGTGGAAGTTTGAACCGGTGCCATAAGGTGTTTTATGCGAAGAAAAAACGAAATTGAGACGGCGTTTTTGTGTAAATTTTGTGTAAAGCCTGACCTCCCCAAAGTTTAGGCACACATATGGAGTGCATCCAGGATTTCTCGCTGATTCTTGGTGATCTCAGTTGTGATTTTCTCGCCATCCGGCAGAATCATAATCTTGATCTTTTCAAGCTCAGTGAGCAGTCCTTCCACTGAATATCGTTTACTCAGCTCTGCATCGATCATGAGTCTTGTCAGCTTCATCCTTAAGATCAAAGCAATAAAAGCGACGAACAGGTAGCCTTTTAGACTATTGTTGGTTCTTAGGTTTGTTGGCATCAGCTCGATGTCGTTCTTCAATACGTCAAATCCTTTCTCGACGACATCCTTGCTTCTGTAAAGTGAAAGACATTCAGTCCAAGAAAACTCTCCTCGATACAGCAGAATAAACTTTCCCATTTTATTGATGGCTTGGGAGACCGCATTTTTTCTGAGGGAGACCTCAAACTTCCCATCAACTGCTTTCCATTCAATGAACTTAGCGTCTTTTTTCGCAGTCTCCCTGAAAATCACGCTCGGAATCATCCAGCTCTTCAAGTTTACAGCCTTGAGCCGTTCCATTAAATCGTATAGCCGCTTGTAGAGAGTACTTCGTTCCAACTGCTCTCGCTTCTGATCGTAATATGCGTATCCTTTTAGCTTGTTTTCGCCCACCTCTATTTCCACGGGCATTACAAAAAGTGGTTCTTTCTCGTAGAGCTTCAAATTATCAGGATCGTCAATGCTGCGATGGATGGCGGATATTGCTTCTTTGACATTTTTTAGAGTGCTTTTTGGAGGGATAATGAACGACAAATCCTCTGATACCATCTCCTGGATATTAGCTGTGGAGAAGAAACCACGATCCATGATCATAGTATAATTCTGAACACCCTGGGATTTTATTTTTTTGACTGTATTTGTGAGCGTAGTTACATCTGAGATGCTTCCAGGATACAGATCATACATTACCGGTATGCCTAGATCCTTATCCACAATCAGAGACAAGTTGATCTGAGGTAAATCGAGACCATCTCGGTTATAGCCATATTCTAGTAGCCCGATGTTTTGAGAGTAAGAGGACAGAGAAGTGATGTCGTAGACCAGAGTGCTGCATGTCGATATTCGTTGGATGAGTCCATGCGCGAATTCCAGATTTGCGGTGCTCTCACCGATGCGGCTTAGCATTCGAGAAAGGCTCTGAGAGGATATAGGAAGATCTGGGTGGTCTTCGGAGAGAATTGTGCCTTCATACCAGCTTTGGATATGGGTTAGTGCTCGGGGACGTAAGGCAAAATTCATAGCCAGGGTTAGAACAGGCCAGACTTCTTTGTTGGGCAGGACTTCAGAGAGAATTTCATCTATGTTGAGGTCCTCTGTTATCTTTTTCAGTGGAACGAATTCGCCATGTGATAAAACTTTCTTTGGTATTTTTCCCTGAGATCGGACCTTGACAGGAACTCCGTTAACGTTTTTGCCGAGGTACTTGCTCTTCTGGCGATTTTTCTTCTTTTCTTTGTCGTAGTAAGGAGTGATTTCATAGATATATTCAATACCACTTATATTTTTGACTCGAGTAAACGATTTCATGTGCATATTTAGGCACATAATACTATTTATAGATTTTGGTTACTAATAACGAAAATCATTTAGATATGCCTAAATCAGGGGGAGGTCAGGGTAAAGCTAATGTAAAGTTTGGGATCATGCCGGTATCCCCTCGTCCCAGGCAGGGCCGATGCCATCGTATTTGTGCGGGTCGTATGCCCTATGTTTTTGCTTATTCCGCTTAGGTGCATGTTCATTGCTATCATTCTCAGTTGCATTCATGAAAACTCACCTCAAAT
>DQIQ01000118.1 GCA_003942085.1 Thermoplasmata archaeon
CTGGAGGGCGTCAGGGTTGAGTTTGAACCGGTCAGCTTCTGTACATTCAACAGGAACCGGAAGGCCACCTGCCAGGGTAACACAGGGAGCATAAGAGACATAACTTGGTTGTGCGATAAGCACTTCATCCCCAGGGTCCACAATCGCCCGGATTGCGATATCGAGCGCTTCTGACACGCCACTCGTGATTAAAATTTCGTCTTCGCCGCTATAAGGTAGATTATAGTGCTGATTTAGGTAATTGGAGAGTGTTTCCCGGAGCACCGGCAAACCCTTGTTGGGGGTGTACGATGTCACACCCTGTTCTATCGAGTAAATGCTTGACTCGCAGATATTCCAGGGAGTACGAAAATCAGGTTCGCCAACACCCAGCGATATGACATCCTCCATCGTAAGAGCAAGATCGAAGAATTTCCTGATTCCTGACGGTGGAATGTTCTGTGCACGTTCTGAAATAAAATTCCGCATACTCACACCTTAGAAAGAGTACAGGAGCCGTTCTGCTTCCTGTTGTTCAAAGAGCACGTTGCCATTTTCCTTGTACGACTTCATAATAATGTGTGTTGCCGTCTCTCGGATCCGGTCCATAGGGGCTACATGTTCAGAAACGAACCGGGAAACTTCCTGCATATTCTTTCCTGTTACAAGGAGCTGAAGATCGTAGGTGCCCGTCATAAGGCGCAGGGTTTTTACCTGCCTGAACCGGGAAAGCCGTTCCGCTATCCGGTCATAGCCAAAGTCACGTTCAGGATTTACCTTGAGTTCGATAATTGAAGAGACCTCGCCGTTGCCTGCCAATTCCCAGTTGATGACGGTTGTATATTTCCGGATAACCCCGGCTGCCTCGAGTGCATGGACTCGTGCCTCCACTTCTGCAGGGGTGAGATTGGTCATCGTCGCAATTTCCTCTGCAGAAAGCCGGCTGTTATCCTCAAGAATTTGGAGGAGTTCGAGATCTTTTTCTTGCATACCTCATCACCTGAACCATGTTTTTAACCATTTTGCTTCCATCTGCTTTACATCAAGGTCCTTTAACCCGTTCAGTCGCGAATCCTTGAGCACAACCTCACGGATCTTCCCCGTGTTTGAGTCAAACCACATCTCTTTTGTTCTGCCATACCGCCCACGGCTTACCACACGTGTGTTGATTACACCGAGCATGTTTAACTCAGAGATCAGATCGGTAATGCGGCGATGCGTAAGCACATCTAACTCAATTCTGGGTGCAATATCCTGATAGATACGTGAAACTTCCCCGCTAGTAAAGATATTCTGTCCGAGCTGCTCGAGTATAAGCATCGAGAATAGGATAAGTTTACTCTGGGTTGGAAGTGTTGCGATGCATTCAATCATACTATCAGTCTCGATCTTGGCCTGAGCCTGCTTAACGTGCTCTTCTTTTACCTGATCTGATTCGTCTCGATCGGCAAGTTCACCGGAAATTCTTAAAAGGTCAAGAGCCCGGCGGGCATCTCCATGTTCCTGTGCTGCAAGTGCGGAACAGAGCGGGATAACACCTTCAGCAATGGCATCCTTCATGAATGCCGCATCAGATCGTTGCGCAAGAATGTCGACAAGCTGAGGAGCGTTGTAAGGTGGGAATACAATCTCTTCCTCAGAGAGGGAGGAGAGGACACGGGGATCGAGAAAATCTTTAAAACTCAGATCGTTTGAGATGCCAATGATGCTTACCTTGGAATTTTTTAGATCGGAGTTGATTCGCGTAAGATTATACAGTGTGTCATCACCGCTCTTTTTTACGAGCTTATCAATCTCATCGAGTACAATTACAAGCACACCACCCCCAGCTTCAAGTTGATTTTTAAGCTCGGCATATACTTGATCCGTGGGCCAGCCAGTCATGGGAATATGAGTCCTGGTCTTATCACTTGCGGCTTCGTCCATGCCATCGAGACTTTTAGCTATTTGGGCAAGTACTCGGTATTGGGTATCGATAACTTCGCAGTTTAAATGGACAATCCGGCAGGTAGTGCCCATCTTGCTACTTGCTTTTTCAAGTTCCGACCCCACATACCTGACACAGGCTGTCTTCCCGGTCCCGGTCTTTCCATAAATTAGGATATTTGAAGGGGTTTCATTTCTCAGAGAGGGAGCGAGGATTGAAGCCACATTATCAATCTGGGGCTTGCGATGAGGAAGAATCTGAGGCCGATACGAGTGTCTTAGCACTTCTCGGTCGCGGAATATCTTGTTATTTGCAAGGTATTTTTTAAATAACCCTGTTGAGGGATCTATTGGTTCAGGCATAATCACACTAAGGATCAGACACTTAGTGACATGAGACTAAAAAACGATCGGTTTATCCCTTTTATAAACCCCTTTGCTTCCAGTGGAGCTAGCCCAATTTACAGATAAATTCATTAATAAAGCCCAATTATTTTAATTTTGTTTTTATTATTGTTTTGGTTAAAGAAAATTACAAAGTACTATCCGGTTAAATGTCAAAAAAAATCATTATATTAAGGTTTAGTCGTTTTATTTA
>DQIQ01000033.1 GCA_003942085.1 Thermoplasmata archaeon
AACAATGTCGCACTGATCATGCTGTCTGCATCAAGTACCATTGTCGCCGCATGCAGCCCGTTGTTTTCCTATGGCATCTCAGAGCAGTTCATCCTGATCCTCATTGCAGGGTTTATGATCTCCGTGTCAATCTCACATTCCTTCCATGACACTATCCCCTCTACTTTCATAGGGGCGCCTGAGGAAGAAACCGCACTGTCCGTTCTCCCTGCCCACGGGCTGCTCCTTAAAGGTGAAGGATACAAGGCTGTTGCCCTGGCAGCGCTGGGAAGCATTGGTGCTATTCTTGTGTGCCTCGCACTTCTCTTGCCTCTTCGGTTCATCATTGGTCCACCGCTGTCGCTGTACACCGCGGTGCGTGAGATCATGGTCTGGGTTCTCGTCGCGATCGTCATTCTGATGATTGCAACGGAAAAAACACGCATCACCGACCTTGGCAATCAGGGAAAACTTCCATCGATCCTTGGGATGTTGTTTGCTGCGTTCGTTTTTTTTCTTTCCGGAGCCTTTGGTCTGCTTGTGCTCAATTTTCATCTGAGCTCCCCGATCGGGTTGCCTGCCCCAGTCCTGTTTCCCGCGCTTGCCGGATTGTTCGGGGTACCGACGCTCCTTAACTCCGTGTTTTCCAAACCAGCGATACCAGAGCAAAATGTAGCTCCACTCATCCAGAATCGCATTGAAAAAAAATCATCTTTTGTGTCAGTGCTCACCGGAAGTCTTGCCGGCATCTTCGTTTCCATCATCCCTGGTCTAACCACCGCGACCGGAACGGTCCTTGCGATGAACGCGCGTCAGAAAGCAAGCCAGGAGCAGACCATCGTCACCCTCGCTGCAGTCAACACCGCTGCGACTTTTTCGGTCACCATCATGTTGTTCGTCATCCTTCGGGCTCGCAGCGGCGTCACCATCGCGGTCAATGAGCTTATCGCCGTTGAACCCTGGGCAAACCTGATGATGCCAGCAGCACTGACCTATCTTCTGATGTTCCTTGTGACAAGCGGCATTCTGTCATATTTTCTAACGCTTTACCTTGGGAGGCTTTTTGCAAAAAAATTCAGTAAAATCCCCTATCAGGCCCTTGTGTTGTTCACCCTTCTTTTCGTCTTTGCACTCGTGATTCTCTTCACCGGACCTTTTGGGCTAGTCGTGTTGTTCACAGCAACCAGCATAGGGTTTTTGCCGATCTGCTGGGGGGTGCGACGAAGTCACTGCATGGGAGTGTTACTACTCCCAATCATTCTGTATTTCCTTTGAGAAGCATCACTTCAACCGAGTCGGTCCATTCTGTGACGTCAAGGTCGAATTTTCGTGCGACGTACAATGCAGCAACCTCAGTGATGAGTTTTTTTTCTTGTCCTTCTTGTTTTATTTCATCAAGAATCTCAGTTTGGTCCCGATTGGTTTTTTTTCCAATCGCCAAAACGATTTTATCAAGAATGTTTTCTGTTTTTTTCTGACTTATTTTTTCGCTAAAAAGGCGCTGCGAAGGAGTAAAGCCAACAGGGATGGTTATTTTTTCGACAGGGAAGTTAGGGTGTACAAATCCTTCTTTTTTTACCAACATCTCCTGTTTGAGTGCATATTTGACGAACTCTTGTGATTCTTTGGTGGATAACCACCCTAACTCCATGGAGAGTGGCAGATAGAGTTCGGATTCCTTCAACTGGGTTTTTCCGCTCCGGTTAAAAAGAAACGCAATGATGATCTTTGCTTCAGAGTCCGTGCTGCTCCCCTTCCTTTTTACCAAGATCGACAAGAACGCCTGCAACACCGAGCTCTTCTAGACGAGGATGAGTAGTTGAAACACCGGTATAGAGATAGATATTGTATTTTGCTGCCAAGTCCTTGATCATACTTCCAGTAGTGAAATCTCCGCTGATCTGTGGATCGTCCTCAAAGAACACCGCACCGATACCCTCCTGCATGTATGGTAAATTGTAGCTCTTCTCTTGATCGAGTGCAAAATAAATCTCATCATCAGTAAGTTCAAGGACCCCTGGGATGTCCACATCGGGCCAAAGTGCTGTCCGCAGCGTAAGATTTGTCGCACCAGCCATGATGGTGTCCATGACATCATCAAGTCGTCGCGGTCCATCATCAATCCAGAGGATACAGTGTTCCGTGAGTTTTTGGTACAGCTCGAGATTCGGGTTGATGTGCTCTATGCCGTCATAGTCAAGGACATACAGCATCGTATCTTTCTCAATGCGGATAAACAGCTCGTCGATGGAAAGGGCAGCACCGTTCCTCCCGTCGTAAAGCTGTCCTTTTTTTATAGAAATAAGAGGGATGATGTTCATACAAAAAGGCAATCAGTCGTAGAGATAAATACTTTTCAGAAGCTTGGGAGAATGGGAAAATACAAAATTCGGAAGAGAAATTTGATATGAACGTTCATACTTTTTCTTTTCATCTTTCTATGATTTTCTTGAGCTATGGAATGATAAATGGTTCCTGTGCAGGGTGCCAATCAAAATTAATGAGTGGGATCAGACCACGTAGTCCAAGTCTTCCAGGAATGATTTTTGGTAAAATGGAGGGTTGGTTCCAATAATTCTGATTCCATTTGTTAAAAAAGGAGAATAGAAAAAAAGCATCCTTTTGATTTCCAATAAAGTTATTCTCTTGTATGATAACCGACCAAGCTCCTTGGAGAAAAAGCCCTAATGAATTATTCACGATACTATTTCTTGTGATATAATTTTTATACTGAATCCCAAATGCTACTCCAGAAAGAGCAATACCAGTACTTTTCCCATTTCCTTCTATTCTATTGTGGGTTATGGTGATATTTGCGATGAGAATGATGGATATTCCATTGGAACAATTAAAAATGGTATTATTAGAAATAATAGTTGAATCAGTAGAACCCATCAGTATTCCAATTTCACATGATGTTATATTGTTATCGTGAATGTGGCAATCCCAACAATTAGTTATACTGATACCAGCACTATTTGTTTCATTATATTTCTGAATGTTAAATCCAGTAAGTTCTACGCTACAATCTTGTAATCGTATGATCTCTGTTCCATTAACTCCCAGGATTCTTGTTGTATCTCTGTTTTGACCAATGAGTGAAATTGACTTATTAATTACTATGTTTTCGTTGTACAATCCACTATAGACATAGATATTATCACTATCTGAGGCGTTGTCAATCGCATCCTGAATCTTTGTATAGTTCCCAGGACCATTCCCACCAACATATAACCAGTTGCCTCTTGATGTTGGTAGTGGTTTTTCAGTATCTTGTGCAATTGCTGGAATGATACAGGCTCCAACGAACAAGAGAATGATTCCAATCACCAACGTTTTCCTTTTCATTGATTTTTCCCCTATCTACACTTTTATAACAGCCCTTCCCCATAAAAATCTATTCGTTGAAATGCACTGTCCTATTGTAATAAATAATCAGAGTCTATTGATAGATAAATAAAAAGAAAAAAAGGGGAGTATATACCTATCTCCCTAGGCGTTTCTCTGTCTCAGCAATCTTCAATCGTGTTTTGATGACGGTATCTGGATTCAGTGAGATACTGTCGATGCCGCACTCAACAAGGAACTCAGCAAACTCTGGGAAATCAGAGGGCGCTTGCCCACAGATGCCGACCTTCCGTCGTGGCTGATGGGAATGTGCAGTCGTGATCACCTGAGAGATGAGTCGTTTGACCGCGTCGTTACGCTCATCGAAGATATGTGCCACGAGATCAGAGTCACGGTCCAGCCCAAGAGTGAGTTGTGTCAGGTCGTTTGATCCGATGCTGAAGCCGTCGAAGATTTCTGAAAACTGATCAGCAACAATAACGTTGGACGGGATTTCACACATCACGTAGACTTCAAGGCCGTTTTCCCCTTGTTTCAGGCCGAATTCGTTCATGACCGAGATAACCTTGCGTCCTTCATCTGGTGTCCGGCAGAACGGGATCATGGGTTTGATGTTGGTCAGTCCCATTTCGTTTCGCGCTTTTTTTAGTGCAGCACATTCAAGTCCGAATGCTGGTTTGAATTTCTCATCATAGTAGCGGGAGGCTCCTCGCCAGCCGATCATCGGGTTGTGTTCCTCAGGCTCATACAAATACCCGCCGATGAGGTTCGCATACTCGTTGGTCTTGAAATCAGACATCCGCACGATGACATCATACGGGTAGAACCCTGCCGCTATCTTCGAAATTCCTCGCGCCAACGTATCGATGAAGAACTCTACTTTATCCTCATAGCCGACGCTACGTTCATCGATCTTTTTGATGACCTCTGCGATCTTTTTGTCCGTTGATGCTTTCTTTTTTAATGTCTTATAATCAAGTAATGCAAGAGGATGGATGCCGATATGTGAGTTGATGATAAATTCTTCTCTGGCAAGGCCGACACCGTTGTTGGGGATCTGCCCCTGCTGGAATGCCTGTTCCGGTACGCCGACGTTCATCATGATCTGTGTCTTGGTCGATGGGAGCTGATCAAGCTTTACTTCGTCAACATGGAATTTCAACAGTCCCTCGTAGATTCTGCCGACCCCTTCCGAACAGTCAATCGTGATGCTGGCGCCTTTCTTAATGACGGTGGTTCCATTTCCTGTGCCGATGACACAGGGGATCCCCAGCTCTCTTGAGATGATGGCCGCATGACAGGTCCGACCGCCGCGGTTGGTGACGATAGCACCAGCGATTTTCATGATAGGCTCCCAGTCAGGATCGGTCATGTCAGTGACCAAGACCTGTCCTTTCTTGAACTGACTGATGTCTTTAGCCTCCTCGATGACGTTGACGACTCCCTGTCCGATCTTGCTGCCGACCGCCTCACCTTCTGCCAGGAGTTTACCTTGCTCGTCAAGCACATAGGTTTTCATGGTCGCCATGTCTTTTTGTGAATGAACCGTCTCCGGGCGTGCCTGAACGATGAACAGCTCCTTGGTCTGCCCGTCTTTTGCCCATTCGATATCCATGGGTTTTTTGTAATGATCTTCGATGATGCATGCCCATTTGGCGAGTGTCAAAAGCTCATCGTCATTGATGACAAATTTAGTCTGGTCTTCCGCACTTACCTTCGTCTGTTTGGTTCCCGTCGTCCCGTAGATCAGGCGTTTTTCTTTTGACCCGAGTTTTTTTTCAAGAATTGGTTTGAATCCTTTCATCAGCGTTGGTTTGAACACGTAGAATTGATCAGGATTGACAGTGCCTTGTACAACGTTTTCTCCAAGGCCGTATGCACCCGTGATGTACACGGCATTGGTAAACCCGCTTTCAGTATCAATGGAGAACATGACACCAGAGCACGCAAGGTCAGAGCGGACCATTTTTTGGACACCGACCGAGAGATAGACCGAGAGATGGTCAAAGCCTTTGTCGACCCGATAGGAAATCGCACGATTGGTGAACAATGAAGCAAAGCATTCCCTCACTTTTGCAATGAGATCGTCTTCTCCGCGGATGTTAAGATAAGTCTCCTGCTGTCCAGCGAAGCTTGCGTCTGGCAGGTCCTCTGCTGTAGCACTGCTTCGTACCGCGACATCAACATCTTCTCCGTAGCGGAACTCCATCTCCCTGTAATGCCGTCTGATGTCTTCATCAAGTTCTGGCGGGATAGGAGTGCTTGTAATGAGGGTGCGGATCTTCTGGCCTCGAGTCGCAAGATCGGTCACATCATGGGTGTTAAGGTCTTTGAGGATTTCTTTGATTTTAACGTCAATTCCTGCTTTTTCAATCATGTATTTATAGGCATATGCTGTGATTGCAAACCCGGAGGGAACTCGGACTCCTTTCTGGCCCAGATTCCGAATCATTTCTCCGAGAGATGCGTTTTTCCCACCAACTGAAGGCACGTCACCGATGGTGATATCTTCAAACCACTTAACAAAATCCTGCATCATTGTACTCTCTCCTTTCATGAGGGAAGGAGAATACGAACTGACATATAAATTCTTTTTACCATACTATTACCTGCGATCAGCAACATGATTTCATGGGTGATGAAAATAATCGATAAAAAAGGTCGTATCGCTTTTATAGATGAGGAAAATATTGAAAAAAAGCAGGAATGTGATATGTGTTATCCGTCTTTTTCCATGAACACCGCAGCAGCAATGACCGTGGTCCACAACCCGTTTTTGTCTCCCTCAGCGGTCTGCGCGATGCTATGGGTCCGGACGATCTGACCGCTCATCTTGTATTCCTGTTTCCGTTTGTCCCATGCTGTATCGGGGTCAAACTCCAAACCAAGGGTGGTCGCCAGCATGGTTGCGGCAAGGTCCTCGGTGTAATCCTCAAGTTTCTTACCCGTTATACCAAAAGCATGATGCTCCGAGATGTACCCGTAGTTTGAGCGGTCCTTTGGGACAGCGATACCGACTGCTGCACCGATGAGCCGGTTTGGTTCAGCGGTCGTATTCCGAGACATCACGACATAGGTAATCTCACCGGCATCCAACTCTTTGACTCCTTTTTCCTTTGAAATAATAGTGCAGTGTGGCGGGATGATGCTTGAGACATATACCAGGTTGCATTGTTCGATATCAGCATCACGCAACGCAAGCTCAAATGATTGCAGCTCGTGTTTATGTCTTCCGACGCCCTTGGTAAAAAAAACTCTTTTCGGTACCATTGGTTCTCCATAAATAAAATTTTATATTATAAAGATATCCCCGCGTCACGCGACTTCTTTTCCCTCTTCTTTGCTCTCTTCCTCTTCTTCTTCAGATTCCTCTTCTTCTGGCTCTGCCACCCGTACGGTCCTTTGTTTTTTGAGCAGATCCTTCATCTGCTGTTGGATATCAGCCTGCTCTGGAGGCAATGTGTCTTCCTGTGTAACCGCTTTCTTCATCGTGACTTTTTCTTCTTCAGGTTCCTCTTCCTCGGGCTCCTCTTCTTCAGCTGTTTGTCTCACTGTCTTTCTCCTGGGTTTGTCGCTGACCTGCTTATGAAGAAGATCGCGCATCTGCGTCTGAATATCCACCTGTTGTTTCTGGAACTCGACCTGCTCCTGCTGGTATTGCGTTGGAACGTGGGTTTGCACTATTCCTTCGACAAGTTGCTTGACTTCCTTATAAGGATAGACGCCATGCAGCTCGTAGTAACTGCGTGCGATAGGTGTCTGCACCTCTTTTCCCCCGCCAGCAAAACCAAATAATTTCGCTTTTTTCGTTCCGAGAGCAATACCACCAGCGGCCATGGTTTTATCGCTCCCCAGCCCAAAACCTGACTGGCTGACCGGGATGATCGTCCCAAAACCAAAGATCTGACCAAGGATACCTTGCTTAGCATCGATATCAGCAATCTTATCGTACCGGATCGTCCGCTCCCGTTTCGTCAGCACACCGCCTTTGAAGATGATGCGAAGATTCGTAATGATGTATCGATGGGACCGGCGATAAAGCTCGACGATCAGAAAACCAACGATGGACACCGCAATAGAGTACACCAAAATGAAAAGAGATATGTCTTTTTCCCAATGCTGCCAGAAAATAAAACCAAGTCCACCGGCAAAGACCCCGAGATACAGAAAAAAGATGCTCCATTGAATAGCGACCAGGGAGGCGACAACGCCGATAAGTAATAAGACAAGCCCCCAAAGGATGAGAGGATACCAGTTATTGCCAGTAAACAGGCTTGTATACGCCGAGAATTTTGTCAGCCACCACACAACGATCCCCCAGACGATGACAAAGATACTGAGCGCCTGCAGTTTCATAAACGATAAAGGATGAGGTGAGAGCACCCGTTCAACCTGCTCGTTTTTTAGAAGTTCTTTTCTTTCCATCCGCAACCCTCACATGCTTCATCTTTTTCTCGGTTTTAAATCTATTGGTCTTCTTATATTTTATCAACAGGATGGTTATAACGATCGTCGAGACGATCATCACCAGAAGGGAGACCGATTCGACATGCTTCATGGGGTAGTAGATGAAAAACACCCTGGCAAGCACGTATGAAACAATCACGGTGATGAAGGGAGCTGCCATCCAGCGGGTCCGGATTCCATCGGTTGCTTTGATCAGTCCGATGACAAGATACGTCAGCAGTAAAGCGAAAATCGCGGTCAATGACATCCACCCCAATATGGAAAACACCGCAACATACACCAACGGATTGAGAAACAATGACAGCAGATAGAACACATAAAAAATCACAATGAATGCAAGGATGTACAGCGGTTTTTTCACCAGATGGTTCTTGATGAGGATTAAATCATGGATCATGTCGATTTTCTCTTTTCGCTCCTCACCGATGTAGCTTGGTCGAATCCCTAGTCCAAAGAACAACAGCACAAATAGAAATCCGACATGCAGCGGGTTGAACAGATCGATGGTGATAAGGAAGTTGGCAAACGTACTAGCAAAGGCAGACATGCTGACGCCAAAACCAGTCAGGGATTCAAGGAAGGTGTAATGGACCAGGGTAGGAAACGCAAACCCTTTACCAATCACAAAGTAACTTGCGAGCAGGACAAAGCCAGCAGGAATAAAGAAAGGACCGAACAGGAGAAACGAATCGACAATCCATTCAAGCACCCCTGTTTTTTCTTTCCTGGGCTCGACCTTCCCGTAGTTCACCGTCAACTGAAACGACGCAATCCCGCTTCTAGTGACTGTATAGCCGAGAGCATGACAAATCGTTTGAAACAAAACCCCGATGAAGTTGGTGAACCGGCAGAACGCATCGTGCCGATGACGTAATCTTAACAGCATCCTTTTTTGGAGTTCTATGAAGACGAGCTGGAGGAACCAAAAAGCAACGACACCGATAACTGGTGCAAACGCTGCCGCGAATAAAACATCGATATCTAACGGGACGGTCGCCATCTCTCTCCTTAACGGTAGTCATCCGAGTATATAAAAATCTTTTTTAAATAACCTCCACCAAAACCTCACTACCTTTATAATCGTACGTCCTCCATGACACATCACCAAAATGTGTCACACCGACAATGATGTGGATCCTTCCAAAATGACCGAACAGATCCAGATCAGCTTCAGATGGCCGCGCAATTGCGGAAGGATGGGAATGCACGGTTCCAACCACACTGTAGTCCACCGGAAGCATATACAGATGAAAAATCGCATGCGAATCACCAGAAATAGTCCCCGGGAGCAGCACTACTTCGATGATTGTGTTTTTGTTCACCCGGTCAACACGGAGAAGCGCGCCGAACTCCTGCGGGTAATTTGATTTGGAACTCTCAAAAATCAGTTCAAGGCATTTCTTGGTTATTTTCCATTGGACCGGTATATGCTCCGTTGTCTTTCGTCGGAAAAGTCCCATACTTCATCTCATCAGTTTTAATCGGACCATCTGATAGAAGCTCTCACCAAACCGGATGAACCGTGCTTTCTTCTCTGATTCTGTCACCATGATCGAGGTCTCCTGGGTCACCGGTGCAAGGAACCGTCCATCGATCACCAGGTTTGTTTCCTTGCTTTTCGGTAGCAGATGCACGCTGACCTTCCGGTCAAGCGGGATGATCCATGGTCGCGCTGACAGTTTGAATGCGGCAAGCGGTGCGATGATCATTGCGTTCACGGTCGGATCCATGATAGGGCCACCGACGGAGAGCGAATAACTGGTCGAACCAGTCGGGGTTGCGATGATCACCCCATCTGCCCCCATCGACTCTATCAGCTCATCATCAACAAAAATCTTCAGATAAAGGATCTTTGCTATCCGAGCGGTCTGGATCGTCACTTCGTTGGTCGCATCAGGTAATCGTTTCCCATCAACCGTGATTTTTAATTTCGCCCGTTCCTCAACATTATACCTGCCGTCGATGATTTGCTTTAATCCTTCCAAGGCATACTTAGATTCAACCTCGGAAAGAAAACCGATGCCACCTGAGTTTATCGCAAACACAGGTTTATCTATCTCACTCATCGCCATCAGGATCGTACCATCACCACCGATGGTCACCACGATATCAGCGCTCTTGTTGATCTCCTTGAACGATAACCCCTTCTGCTGAATCTCAGATGCGACTGCTTCCTCCACCAGCACGGTTCCATGGTCCTGTAAAAACTCAACGACATCCTTGGCTAGTGAAACTGATCGTTTCACAGTCGGGTTGCACACCACGCCCCATTTCATGGTCACGTTTACGCCCTCGCAAGTTTCATCAACGGTGTCAACTTCACCAGCAACGACGGATGTTTCGTCACCAATGCCTTAATGATGCTCAGCGTGCTGAACTCTTCAAATTTATAATCTTTCAGTGAGTCTGCAAGATTATCCAACGTTTTGTCTTCCATATCTAGCATGATTTCTTTTGCAACATAGTTCCGATGCAGTTTTTTTCCAAATGCTTTCTTCCACAGAGTTTCATACTCCAGGAGCGTTTGAGAATCGAATCGTTGTTTTTCAACTGCTCTGCCGATGGTCTGACCAGCATATTGCCCTGCCTCAATCGAACTCATCAGGCCACCACCGGTGATTGGGTCAACCTGACGGGCAGCGTCCCCGACTAAGAGGAGGTTGTCTGTTACTGATTGTATGGGTTCGGCCACAGGGTCTGCTCCGGTGATGACCCGAAGCGGTGCACCTTTTTTTAGCTCAGGCCGGGCAGCGATGAACTTGTCCAGGAGCTGTTTTGCTTTCCCTGATACGCTCAGACTGGCCAGGATGCCGATGCCGACATTTGCCACGTCTTTACCTTTGGGAAACACCCAGACATACCCACCTGGTGCTACATGTTTTCCTAAGAAGAAATCACAATAAGGGCTGTCCCAATCAATATTCGTCAGTGTGTACTGAACACAGGTTTCAAGGTCATACGGCTTTAGAGTGGTCTGAATCCCAGCCCATTTTCCAACGCGCGACTCCACCCCGTCAGCACCCACCACGACATCAGCCTCTATATCAAGGGTCTCGTCAAAATGCTGCACCGTTAACCCGGTAATCTTCCCATCTTTTTTCAGAAGATTCACAGCACGGGTATTAAGCATGATTTCCGCACCTTTTTGTGCTGCCCCTCTCGCTAATTCCTGATCAAAGATATCCCGGTATATGACGTACCCTGTTTCGCTACCTGCATATTCCGCGGACAACGTTATCTTGGTTCCATTCGGGGAGAAGATTCGAGCGCCCTCCATTTTTGTCGCAATCCATCGTTTTCCCTCAAGGACCTTGAAATCGTCAACCTTCTGACTGATCCCCTCACCACAGAGGACGGGGACGCCGACCTCAGCGCGCCGCTCGACAATAAGAACCTTTGCGCCTGCTTCTGCAGCAAACCGTGCCGTCACACTCCCCGCAGGACCGCTTCCGACGATGACCGCATCATATTTCATCTTATTTTCCCTCCCAGCTTATTGCACCTATAGGACAGGTTTTCACACAGATCGAGCAGCTGTTACATTGGTCGTGATCTACGACTGCTTTACTGGAAATCATGAGGATGGCGTCTTGCGGGCAGACAGATATACAGCCGCCACATGCCAAACATTTCTCTTTTTTCACAAATGCCTTAGGCTTTGCCATACGATTCACCTCGGGTGATACCGGACGCTATCAGATGTGCGACTCGGATTGGCTCAGGTATAACACCACGTATGGTAGAGATGTTTATTATCTCTTTTGCCTCCTCTAAAGATAAACCGGAGCATTTGATATAAATCGGATTATACTGGGTGGGAATCCTATGGAGTTTTCCTTTCTGCAAGACTGCCCATCGGTCTTTCCAATCATTGAAGTTTTTCGAAAGCGCTTGTTTTATTTTCTGCATATCTGGCTTATCTCTGGTGATGGTAATCACCGGAAGGCTTGTTGATTCAGAAAGCTCATCGATATCGACGACATTAAAACCACCAAGACAAGCACCATCCAGCATGACTGCTTTGAGTTGATGTCGATGCCGTGAATTTTTGATCATTTGTGTACAGATCGCTGTTGCATCAGTCCCGTCGATGGTCACGCAGCTTCGCAGAACACATTCGAGGTATTCGCCGCCTCGCATCACGACACCGATAGCCGCTGAATATTTTTCATCAAAATTGAATGGAGCATCATCTATCCCCAGGATACGGATCTGTCGTTTCATCAGGGAAATAAAAATCACGCGTCTATTAAGAATGTTTCTATAAGCATAATGGTCGTCCTCTTTTTTCCGCTATATTGTACATATTATATTATATATTATAAAGAAGTTCTCTCAGCATCGACGTGATCTCATGCTCCTCTCTGATCGTTCCATTCAACAATTGTTGAAAAAGAAACGCTTGATTATCGAACCAAAACCCACCTTGAAATCAGCATCCATTCGATTGCATTTATCAGACCAATTTGCAAAACCTGGTGGAAAGATCGGGCAAAAAACAACATATCTTCTCAAGCCAAAACAATTGATCCTGAGCTCGACCCTGGAACATATCAAAATGCCTAACGATCACGCCGGATTGTACGACGGCTCCACGACCTTAGCACGAGTTGGTATCACCTCGCATATGGGAAGCATGTTTATCTCTCCTGGCTCTGAGGGAAATCTCACCCTTGAAATTTTTAATGCATCGGACCGACCGTTTATCCTCAAGTCAGAGATGCGCATCGGGCAGCTCCTCATCCTGAAGCTCGATACGCCGGTAGACCATCCCCAACAAACGCTGTCAACCTACAAAGGAAAAAACCACCAAGGTCTAGTGCAGCCTGACAAAAAGGTTCTGTACCGAAAACGAAAATAACAGCAATTTTAAAAAAAAAAAAGAAATCGACCTCTCATCATCAAACGTATTTTTTTTGAATTGAAGATCGACAAGTCGTCTGTTCTTTTTGTTAAAAGGTCAGACCGGTTAATGTCTTTGTGTCAAGCACGCCAGTGATCGATCGTATTTTATTGACGATGATGGTTCCGAGTTCTTCGAAATCGCTCGCATCGATTTTTGCGATCAGGTCGTACTCCCCGAACAAAGGGTGCAGCTCGATGATCTGTGGTATTTTCGATAGTTTGTTGTAGACCTCATGTTCATGCGCTGGGGCGACGTTTATTAAAACAAAGCCTATGGCCATCTGTTTTCCTCCTATTTTCTTCTTCATGTTGTCTTCATTGTTATTTTTCTTTTTTTAGGAATGGTTTTCTTCGCAGAACCTAAGGTTCGACTTCGTCAGTGCTAATCTGCCCGCTCGCTGCAAGCTTGCAACTTTCGCAGATGCCTTCCATTTCTTCCTCGGGTTCGAGTTCGTCTCCGCAAACAGAGCAATACATTGACATAGTATGCCATCCCTCTCACTCTGTCAGTGATGAGTACCAAGTTGCAATGAGATTATTGTTTATAAAGTCTTTTCTTCATCTCCTGTCACGTGATATTGATGATTTTTTTTCGTAGACGTTATCCTTGTTTCAACAATCATAAAAAAATTTTGAAAAAAAAATTCAATCGTTTTTTTTAGTGCGACTATTTTTTTTATTTTTTTTTTAAAAAAGTCAAACGCTGAACCACTGTACGTTACAATATATTTTAATACGTGTTTTTCATTACGGTGTATATAGTGAGTCTTTTAAATGAAAGGGAGAACCAAATGGATTTGACGGGCCTTCAAAATGAAGATGAGCCCCCACCTCTCAACGGTGTCGGAGATACTCTTTTTTCTCGAGCCAGAAATCTTGAGCGCGTGCTAGGTTTTGGAAACATCTTCTTGAAATTCGAAGGTGGGAACCCGACCGGTACACAGAAAGATAGAATCTCTCAGTACCATGTGAAGAAAGCACTGATGGAAGGGTACGATACGGTTACCGTGGGGACCTGCGGAAACTACGGCGTGTCACTTGCGTATTTCGCAAAGCTCGCTGGACTACAAGCAAAAATTCTCATTCCTGAACAGTACTACGTTGCACCGAAACGAAAAGAAGAACTGCAGGGCATGAACGCGGAGATCATCACCATAGACGGGAAATACGAAGACGCTGTGGAGCAGAGTCGGAGACTGTCACGAATGGAACATGTGTACGATGCAAACCCAGGAAACGGGAACGAGGGCTGGCGCGGGTACATGTCCATCGCGTATGAAATTTATCGACAGCTCGGTAGGACACCGACAGCTGTTGCAGCGCCTGTCGGCAACGGAACGACACTCGTCGGGATTTATCACGGATTCAAAAAACTCCTTGAAAAAAACATCATCGATCACATGCCTTATCTTGTTGGTGCATCCACACCTGGTGGAAATCCCATTATTAAAAGCTTCAAAGTAGGTGCTTCAAAAACCGAGGACCTGCAGCCTGCTGAGATCAAAGAAAGCAGCATCAACGAACCACTCATCGCGTACCATTCCTACGACGGCGATGACGCGCTGCACGCGATATACGAGACAAACGGCTGGGCTGATTATGCGAGTGATTCCTGCATGCTTAAGTTTCATACCTTGCTGCGGGACCTGGAAGGATTAAATGTACTTCCTGCGTCAGCAAGTCCCATTGAAGCACTCATCAAATTCAAAGAACATCGGGTCCTAAACAGCGATTATGTTATTGTTCTCACGGGGCGAAAATTTAGATAACGACATCACCACGGAATGATTCCTTCATGGCAAAGATGCGCGCGATGGTCTATGCAGACCGATTGTACAGTTGTGCAGATGGGAAGACAGCACATGGGCTTGTACGCCATAGCAAAAAATTCAACATCGTCTGCGTGGTTGACTCGACACTGCCCCCGGGTGATGCCGCAGAGTTTTTAGATCCGACAAAGAAAGGGATACCATTATTGAACAATCTTGATGATGCGTTTGCAACAACGAATCCAGATACGTTCATTATCGGTGCGGTATCAGAAGGCGGTGTGCTTCCTGAAGGGTACGACAAGGCAGTGGACTGGGCACTGTCAAAGGGACTAAATGTCGTTTCTGGTCTTCATCAGTTCCTCTCAGACGATCCTCGGTTTATCAAACGCGCAAAAGAACATCAATGCACCATTACAGACGTTCGAAAGATTTTCCGTGATCACAAACGATTCTATACCGGCGACATCGCAAAGGTGCCATCGATGCGGATCGCCCTCATCGGCACGGACTCCGCGATCGGAAAACGAACGCTGGCGGTCCTACTTGTCGAAGAGCTGCAGAAACGACGCAGGACCGCTGACATGATTTTCACCGGTCAAACCGGCTGGCTCCAAGGCTGGCCGCATGGCGTGGTCTTAGATGCGATGATCAACGATTTCGTCTCCGGGGGGATCGAAGGTGCAATCATCGACTCATGGGAAGACCTCCATCCGGAGTTCATGATCATCGAAGGACAAGGAAGCTTGGTGCATCCGTTCTTCCCTGGCGGCTTTGAAATCTTGGCTGCTGGTCAAGTACATGGATTCATCTTGGTTGATGCACCGAAACGACCGCATCTTGATGGTTTCCCAGGGTACCCGATGCCTGACCCAAAACGGGTCGTGAAAATCGCTGAACTGCTCACCGGAAAAAAACTCATCGGCGTCGGCATAAACCATGAGCGTATGGCTCAGTCCGATATCCAACGATCAAAAAAAACCTATCAGAACATGTTCAAGGTCCCTGTTTCAGACCCGCTCACAGAAGGCGTCGGTGTCCTCATCGATGCCATGGAGGCGATGGACCATTCAAAAAAATAATCTTCTGTGTCTTTCATCGATTTCCCTCTCAGATCCCATAATTGATAAGAATACCGCGTGTGCTGAAATCATCGTCAGCAAATCTGATGGCACTGAAAATCGCTTCGAAATCATAAACAAGTATGAACAAGAACTGCAGCAGACTCATCTGCCATTGCTGCGAATGGCATTCTGCATGCCGCTGCTCAACTATGGCCTCTTCTCAGAAAAAATACAGTTGCGTTTTCCGATAAGCAAAGCTGATTTTTCTTTGCTCAATGATCTCAATCTGATATTCAGTCGTGATATTTTCGTCAACAAAATAGCACGCGGCACCAACCCGTATATCCTCCCTGAGTTCTATCCGAACCAAGAACAGATCAAACCGCACGATGGTGACCCAAAAGCAGTGATTCACCCGATACAACTCATTTCTGATACCTCGATTGGTGACGGTGCAGATCCCATGAAATCAGGGGTTCTTTCAAGCGGAGGAAAAGATAGCCTCTTGACTTATGGCCTGCTGAAAGAACTAGGCTCGGATGTGTATCCTTTGTATATGAATGAAAGCGGCGGTCATTGGAAAACCGCACTCACCGCCTATACGTATCATAAAAAAACAGAGCCGAAAACACAGCGGGTGTGGACGAACGTTGACCGGTTCTATGGCTTCATGCTTGATCATCTGCGATTCATACGACCTGATCATCGGGAGATCTGGCATGATACCTACCCGATACGGTTGTGTATTTTTCCTTTCTACGTGTTTAGCTTGCTTCCCATTTTTGTGAAAGAACGAATTGGGAATTTACTGTTGGGCAGTGAATTTGATGATCTGCGCTATGAGATACAATTCAAAGGAATCCAGCATTACTTCGGGGTCTATGATCAACATCAGGATTATGATTTGAGGATGAATGAATGGTACGGGGCACGGATCCCTGATCTGTATCAATGGTCTGCTCTCCGGAACATCTCCGGTCTTGTTGACCAAAAGATCCTAGTCCGTCGTTATCCAGATCTTGCCAGGCAGCAGAGATCCTGTCATTCCTGCCACATCAAAAATGATGCGGTGTATCCGTGTGGCACCTGCTCGAAATGTTTAGGCATTCTTTTGTATCTTCTAGCAAATGACATCGATCCGACGCTGATGAACTATCAACAAAAAGACATTGATTATTTTTATAAAAATGTTGGAGTCTCTTCGTTGAAGCTTGATAAAGATGAGAAGGATCAGTCGTTTTTCTTACTGAAACAAAAAGACTCGGTGCCTCAGGTCGGGTATGTCGATCATGTTGAAAAAATCCATATTCATACATCAACGTGTAATCCAAGTTTGTATCCCAAGCAATTCCGAAATGGTTTGCTGAGGATCCTTGAGGAGTATACCACCGGGTATTGTATACTAAAAAAGGGGGAATGGGTGCCATCGGAGAAATGGCAGGAACGCTCCGCTACCGTAGTTCCTTGACCATCCGGATCGCATCACGAGAGCCTTGATGCTCATAATAGTAATACTTTTTTAGTAGTGCTGTTTTTTGAAACCCTGCATGCTCATAGAGCTTGAGTGCCGCATGATTGGTTGTTGAGACCTCCAGTCTGATTTTGCGTATTCCTTTTTTTCTGAGATGCTCTTCGGCGGCAGAAAGCAACCGCAGGCCGACTCCTTTTTTCCGATGTATTGGATCGACGTTGACGGTTTCGATGCCTGCAACCGTCGTTCCTCTCCGGTAAAGGATGATGATGAATCCTCGTACGAGTGAATCGGTGGTCCCGACCAGGACGGTGCTGTTTGCTTTGGTGAGGAGATAGCGGAGCTGTCGTCGTGAGTAGGCGTGTTTTTGAGGAAAACAGAGGTTCTCCAGTGCAACGATTCTTTCGAAATCATGTAAGGATGCGGTTCTGATGCGGATGGGTTGATGCATTATGGTAGGGTATCTAAATCAGTTCAAATAGTTTTTTTCTCATGAAACGTCGTACAGCTATTTTTTATATAGCGACTCGTGTTTTCTATCATGGCGGTACGAGGGGCTGATTCATGGCAAACGAGCAAAAAAAAGCGGAATTGAAGATCTCTGGGATGACCTGTGCGATGTGCTCATCGACTATTGAAAAATCCCTTGCTAATCTTCCTGGAGTATCAAAGGTACAAGTAAATCTCGGCAATGAACTGGCTTTTGTAGAATACGACCCGTCGCAGGTGAACCTCGGTGATTTAGAAAAAGCAGTCACTTCTGCAGGGTACGGTACCGTCAATGAAAAAGCAATCCTTGGAATCGGTGGCATGACGTGTGCGACCTGTGAGAAAACCGTCACCGATGCCTTACGACACCTTGATGGGGTCGTGAGCGTGTCTGTGAATCTTGCGACCGAAAAAGCCTCCGTGACCTATAACCAGAGGATGGTCAGCCTTGCTGACATGAAAAAAGCGGTGGAGGATGCAGGGTATCAATATCTTGGTGTGGAGGGTGGGGAGGATATCGGTCCTGAGGTCTTGGAACGAGACCTTCGGGCAAAACGAACCAGGATCTATATCGGGTTTCTTGTCGGGATTCCTCTGATGATCCTGATGTATGTCCATCAAAATATTTCGATGGAAATGTTATCGTATCTGTCCCTTGTTATCTCAACACCTGCTTTCATCTATATCAGTTATCCTATTTTCCGTGCTGGGTATCATGCACTTCGGAATAGATCACTGACGATGGACGTGATGTACTCCATGGGGATCGGGGTTGCATTTGGCGCAAGCGTTCTGGGGACGTTTGAAGTGGTGCTGACTCGTGAGTTTTTATTCTATGAGACCGCAGTTCTTCTCGCGGCCTTTCTGACACTGGGGCGGTATCTGGAAGCCAAAGCGAAAGGAAAGACCTCTGATGCGATCAAGAAATTAGCCGGGCTTCAGGTGAAAACCGCACTGGTGATTCGGGAAGAAAAAGAAGTCGAGGTGTCTATTGAAGATGTTCTGGTAGATGATGTGGTTTTTGTAAAACCCGGAGAAAAGATACCAGTCGATGGCGTCGTGATAAGCGGAGAAAGCTACGTCGATGAATCAATGGTGACCGGGGAGCCTATGGCGGTGGTGAAGAATCAGGGGAGCACCGTCATCGGTGGGACGTTTAATACGAACAGCGTGCTGCGGATAAAAGCAACGAAGATCGGTAAAGACACCATGCTTGCACAGATCATTAAACTAGTGGAGGAGGCACAGGGATCCAAGCCACCTGTTCAACGTATTGCGGATACCGCTGTTGGTTATTTCATCCCGGTTGTGCTGATCATTGCTGTGGCGTCGTTTCTTGTCTGGTATGTAATTCTCGGGAGTACGCTGCTTTTTAGTCTGACTGCACTGATCTCGGTGCTGGTGATCGCATGTCCATGTGCACTGGGTCTTGCGACGCCGACCGCTGTCACGGTTGGTATCGGTCGTGGCGCTGAACTGGGGATTCTGATCAAGAACGGGGAGGCACTGGAGGTCTCTGAGAAGATCACGACCGTGGTGTTTGATAAAACCGGGACGCTTACGAAGGGCAAGCCCGAGGTCACCGATATCGTTGGTATCGATGTGGAGGATTCGCTTTTGCTGGAGATGGCGGCGAGTGTCGAAAACAATTCCTTGCATCCGCTTGCGGAGGCGATCGTGAACAAGGCCAAAGAGCGCAATCTTTCATTGAAGAACACCAGCGGGTTTGACACGTTTGCTGGCAAAGGAGTACAGGCGACCGTGAACGGGACGGCTGTATTGATTGGCAATCGGTTGCTTTTCAAAGAACAAGGTATCGTGGTTCCAACGAAGATTGAGGGGATGCTTGACGGGTTGGAAACGAAGGGAAAGTCAGTCATGTTTGTTGCATTTGATCAGAGGCTTGTCGGTCTGATCGGTATTGCTGATGTGGTGAAGGAGACAACGAAATCTTCGATGCAGCAGTTCAAGG
>DQIQ01000119.1 GCA_003942085.1 Thermoplasmata archaeon
TCATTAACTATCCGTATTAAAGTCAACGTATTGTAATTCTTTAATCCAATCCTCTTCCCGATTCCAATGACGAATAGCTTGACTCATTAACTCATCTATGTTAAGAATTCCAAGCATTTCGTATATAGCATCTCGCCAATCATAAAATCGATCTATGATGATATCTGGCAGTTCATCGTGATCTTTTATCCATCGACTGAGTTCTTCAGATTCAAAACAACAGGACCAGTCTTCATTGAAACGAACATTTAAGGTACAATGAAATTCGATTCCCCATTCTTCAAAGAGTCGTTTAATTATCTCGACTCTCAAATCGAGTGCTTTAAAAAAGTCTTTATGATAGATGGAGTCTCTTCTACTACACTGGGCGCCGGCTCCTAAACAAATATTCTTAATTAAATCAAAGTCGTGTTGTTCCCAAGAACCGTTAAGAATGCACTGTCTTTTCACGGGAGCTAAATCTGCTTGCTCGATAAGTTCGGTTCCCCGCTGAATCACTTCTTTATAGATTTCGTTGATATCATTAGGAAGTCCTCTCATTTAAAAGTCCTCCTCTCTGGTGATTAAGGTTTTCTTACACTTCCTTCCCGTATGACATCCAAGACATTTCGCAGGATCAAGAACGAGAAGATAGCATAAGTATCCCGAGTCTTTATGGCATGCTAATTCTATGCACGTTCTTTTTTCAGCAAGACCTTTTAACATTGTCCTTTCAGTATTACAATAAGGACAGATCCAGTAAAGGGTAGAAGACATTAAATGGTGCCCGAGGCGGGAATTGAACCCGCACGAAGTTGCCTCCGAGGGATTTTAAGTCCCTTGTGTCTGCCTGATTCCACCACCCGGGCACATATGTTATATTCCACTGTCAACTACACTAAAATCCGTAGGTATTTCAACAGGTTTAAACGTCAAGTCTTCTAATACAATGTGTTTATAATTTAAATCGATCGCGTTTCTCCACCTTGAACGAACAGATGAACCGTGATGATTAAACTCATACCCAATCATTCGATTCACTGCGCCGATGGGGTCTTCCCTATCCTCGGGTAGATCAGCGTATTTTTGAACCCAATCTACATACTCATGATAAAACATTACAATTTCTGCAGGCTGGTAAAAAGCTTCCATGGCATGATAAACTATACCGTAACTCTTATGATCCGAGCCCTTCGTTTTTAAGATAGCCATCATGGGCGAATCTTGAGGTTTATCCTTCTCAAGCATGCCCTTCTTAAAGATTTTTTCCCCATCAACATAAATAAGTTTGTTTGGGTAATCTATAAACACCCAAGTATCTCCACTATTTACATCATCATAGAACCCATCATGAGAACCTAATTGACTTATCGTATGAATAACATAACTTGTTATAAAATCTCGATAAGTTTGCCGGAAGCTAAAGTTTCGTTTAGTATCCAATAAATCAATTTGCACTCCCGATTCAAGAAACAGGGACGTAGGTTGATTTGCCTTTTCTACCTTAGATAGGATTGAATCGTGATACTTACGAAACTCCATCCAGATATTTTCAAACGAAAACTTAAAAATCTGGTGATTGAAAAAGTCTTTAGCGGCTTGTTCCGCCTTGTAACGATAACGGCCATAGATATACTGCGACCCGTTCTTGAAAAGAACTACGCCTCTATCATATGAACTCATTGATAATTCCTCCGGATCTAGATCGTTGACTACGAAGTCGCGGCTTCTTGTTGAGTTTCCTTGCCATAATTTTGTAGAGCGACGCGGATGTCAATATCAATCGCATCACCGCCCAGCTCTTCAGCATCCATCAAGATATTCCAAAGTTTGGCTTTTCCAACGGCACTTAAGTCATTGTAGATAAAACCAAAAGGAATCTCAGCCTGTTCGAATAATGCCTCATGCTGATTTGCATTGAGCTTTCCTTTGACTAAGTCCCGGAGAAAGTTTTGTTCTTCAAGAGTTAACTCCGCCTTATATCCATCTTCCTCTTTCCACTTCGTCGCTTGTTCGGTCTTAACCTGTTCAAGCTCAGGAAAAGGTTGGTCAGTTGAAAGTCCAAGTTCGAGCACACGACGCAAAGCCATCTCATCGCGAAGCTCTTCAATAACCGGAATTTCCCAATGTTCATAAAGAGTAGTAACTAAAAAGGCCGTGCCATAAACAGCACCACGGTCACCACAGAAAACAATGAACGTATGTTCACTACGATGCTCTTCAGGGACATACTTGTCGTGCCGGTAAAAGCCGCAAGTAATCCCCGACTTCGAAGACCGGATCACGGATTCAGAATCTGTCCAGGCCATAGTCTTTGTCGATGAATCATAAAAGTAGTGCGGCTTTACTATCACAGCCTTCACGCCACTTTTAATGATCAGGTCTTCGATCTCGGCCTTATAGTTGTCGACCACATCCTGCCACTTTTTCAGGATGAAAGACTTCACGACTCCTTTACCCATTGCAGTCTCCTTCTTCTGTGTTGTGGTTTGTCTCTCAAGAG
>DQIQ01000034.1 GCA_003942085.1 Thermoplasmata archaeon
CTATCTATTATTATTCAACCTCAGCTACCGATCCAGATGGCGATGACGTCTATTATCAATTTGACTGGGGGGACAATACCATAAGCAGTTGGCTAGGCCCCTACCCAAGCGGGCAGCTTATTCAGGCTTCAAAATCCTGGAGTGCCCCAGGAGGCTACCAGCTGAAGGCAAGCGCTAAAGACGTCGATGGGAAACAAAGCGGCTGGTCCTTGCCACTTTCGATTGAAATGAAAAATAGAGCACCCGCTCAACCCGGGATTGTATCCCCGCAAAACGGAGCTTCCAGCATTCAGACCAATGCAAATCTGAGCTGGACCGGAAGTGACCCTGATGGCGATATCGTCACCTATGATGTGTTCTTCGGCATTAGCAATCCTCCAGCAAAGATCGTTGATAATCAATCTGCTTTCTCCTTTCACCCCGGGACCTTACAATACCTGACGACCTATTACTGGAAGATCATCGCATGGGACCCCTTTGGAGGAAACACCAGCAGTCCAGCGTGGTCTTTTACCACAAAAACTTCAGATGATAGCTCAGGTCAACAAAATAATGATACCACGGAAAACAACCCGCCTGTTGCAAATATATCTCTTAGTGAACCTTTTGGATTTGTTGATGCTGCATTGGTCTTTAACGGCTCGATGAGCTTTGATTCTGACGGGTACCTTACTAAATGGTCCTGGAATTTTGATGATGGCACGACGGGCAGCGGCGAGGTTATTACCCACATCTATCAGAATGTTGGAAGCTACACGGTTACGCTTTCGGTCACCGATGATAAATCTGCAACCGGGACTGATAGTGTCAAGGTAAAGATCACGACTGCAAACCGGCCTCCAACAAAACCACGGATCAATGGAACAACGATAGGTACAAAAAACAAGACCTATCTCTATAGCGTACAATCAACCGATCCAGAGAACGATTTCCTCCAATATATTGTCGCCTGGGGAGATCGATCATCCAACACCAGTGATTTCCTGCCGAATGGAACGTATTGCTCTCTTTTGCATTCCTGGAGCTCTCCTGGAAAATATACAATAACCGCTAAGGCAACCGATAATGCCACTCTATCAGAGATGACATCCCTTGATGTCTTCATCGATGTATTTTTCGTTAACACCCTAGGTTTTCTCTTTGATTCCAACAGCGACGGGCTTAATGATTCGTTTTATATCAACAGCACTGGAGATATCTCTAGTGCGCAGAAACTCACCAACGGAAGTTACCTTCTGGATACCAATGGTGATGGGAGCTGGAACTATCTTTACAATCCCACCACAGGTTCTCTAGGGACAATACAAACTGGGGTGACCACCATTGAAAATCGATGGTTCTTTATCGTCATCATTGTTGTTGCGTTCGCAATTATTGCCTGCATCGTATATTTGTATAAAAAGAATTATTTCTAAAAAAGGAAAGACAAAGAATTGCGAAAACGCCATAAGCAAAGAGAATCGATATTGGATCGATTGGTTTTGTTATGACGCTTCTGTAGAGACGAATTTTTTAATACTCGACTATTCTATTTGGTGATGCCTTGATTTTGTTGCGTCTATCTTAGATACATACAACACCATTGTAACCCAGACCATTACACAAGTAATAGCCATTGCTACACCTAATGTGGCTATTTCATGAAGCATAACTGCAGTATCTGACGGATTACTCATAGCAGTCAGGAACGGTGGGTAAAGAACAACCTCGCCGTGTGCTACATGTTCCACTGCCAATGCTACAACTCCACCTCCAAGCAGTGTTATCAGCCAGTTGATGTGGTATGTTGCAGGTATTTTCTTTCTTATTGCGCCTATTCCTATTGCCAATGCCATTGGCACTGTAAAGCACGCCATATTTTTTTCACCTCGTTGTTAATTTTCCTTTTAATTTTGAATGTATTAAGGAAATTTCCCATACGATAAATATCGGTATTAACATGGTGATTCCCAGAACGGTCGCATTAGTAATTAATCCATCTGTTTCCATTTCTATAAATGGTCCGCCTGTGTAACCTATGATATGGTCGACTAATACCATGATTGATAATCCCCATAACATTAGACCTAGAAAGCCTAACTGATATTTCTTTGGGGTAAAGATCCATAGTGCAGTGACCGTTATTGCCGTTATGAATGATGTTATCAACCACATATGTTAAGCACCGTCGTAGCAACTTTTTTATTTTCGTATCACGACAATGATTATTTGCTTAAAAAATTTTTGGTAACAAAAAATATATATTCGTGCTACGAATATGAAGGTTACGTGCTACCATGGAAAAAATAACGCGGTTTGGCGTCTCGATAGAACCTGATCTCTTAGAAAAGTTTGACTCCATGATGAAAAAGAAAGGGTATTCAAATCGCTCTGAGGCAATACGCGACATGATCAGAGAGCATCTTATCATCGAACACGTAAAAGACCCCTGCGCTGAAGTCATCGGGACATTGACGATGGTATACGATCATCATGCCGGTCCCCTCGTCGATCGTTTACTTCAAATCCAACATGACCATTATCAAGAGATTCTCACTACAACGCATATCCATATTGATCATAACACCTGCCTGGAGGTATTGGTACTGCGAGGTGAAACACAAAATATCCAAACACTTGCTGATTCTATCAAAGCAATAAAAGGAATCAAACATGGCGAGCTTGTCGTCACCCAACGCTCCCTGTAGACAATCAAGGAAATATTTATGATATCGATACGATGCCTTCGACCCTTTAAATACTTACATTGGAAAAAGAGGAAAACTATAAGTCCTAGTTCTAACTATCTTATAGTATCGGGGGACATCATGTATGGAGCTTACTACTTGTCCGCAATGTGGTAGTAAACACGTTATGCAGGTAAGTGTCAGCGATGTCGTTTTAGATACACCCACCGTAGAGTATGTCTGCAAGGTATGTGGCTATCAAGGTGTACCACTTATCCTTGAAAAATATGAAGGTGTTTTTCAGGGGATTAAATCTGCGGTTCCCGGGCTTATCGGTCCATGGGAGATACAGACACGATTAGATAATGGCGAACGAAAATCCTTAACCGTGTTGTGGGAAGACGCACGTGACTGTATTCGTTCGTTACAGCTAAAGAAAGGAGACCGAATTACGGTGACAGTCGATGAAAAGATCTGGTGCATCGATAAAGTCACCTCTTCTGAGAGCAATTAAAAAAAATAAAAAAATGTTATTCCTATTGTAAAGAATAGGATAACACTGATTTTTAGATAGAGCGTTTCTGTGATGATTGCAGTGGCAGACAAGAGATTTCCTGCACCATGTCGACTAGATAAACGATTTTTCCAGCATCGCAGACATTAAAACATTCTCTGCAGGAGCTGCAGGTATCGGATGCGCCAGGCACCAGTGCGATTGTTCGGTCAATCCCTCGGCCAACAAAACATACAGCGTTCTTCTTTTTTACCTCAGCGCAGTACCGGACACAAAGACCACATAAGCTGCAGGGTGACTCGGAATTCTCGGTTTGCTTGAATCTGGACTGTACAATCCCATACTGCTTTGCGATATCAACATGGGCACCACTCGGTGAAACGGAGAGTAATAGCTCTGCAAGTATTTTTCTTATTTTATCGACATTCTCTGTTTTTGTGCGAACAATCAGACCTTTTTCCACCGGGTAACAGCATGATGCGACCAGTTTTTTTCTGTTGTTTTTTTCGATTTCGACCATGCAAAATCGACAGGCACCGTACGGCTCAAGAGCTTCATCATGACACAGGGTCGGAATGATGATCCCTGCTTTTTTTGCTGATTGAAGCACGCTTGTTCCTTCATCTGCTTGAATAGTTTTACCATCAATAGTCACTGATAGACTCGTCATTGTTTTCACCTCGTTCCTACTGTGATTTGTTTTTTCAGAAATTCCTTTTGTTTTCCTGTTGTTTTCACCACTGCATTGAATTTACAGCTGTCAAGGCAGTTGCCGCATTTTATGCACATATCGTTTTTGATACGATGAACTGATTTGTTTTTCCCTTCGATTGCTTCAACTGAGCAGTTCTTTGTGCAAAGTCCGCATCCTTTACATTTCGCTGGATCAATTTCGTATTGAGTCAATGCTTTGCAGACTTTTGCGGGACATTCCCCACGCAGATGGGCTTCATATTCATCACGGAAATATTTCAAGGTGCTCAATATCGGATTTGGAGCTGATTGTCCAAGGGCGCATAATGCTGACATCTGAACGACCTCGCTGAGCTCCTCCAGAAGCTCCATATCTTCCTCAAGTGCTGTACCAGAGGTGATATCATTTAATATTCGAAGCATCTGGCGAAGACCCTCTCGGCACGGCAGGCATTTACCACAGGACTCCTGGGCAAGGAAATTTACGAAATACCTTGCAATATCCACCATGCAGGTGTCTTCATCCATGACGATCATACCACCAGATCCCATCATGGAGCCGACATTGTACAGCTCATCAAAATCGATGGTGAGATCAAGATATTTCTCCGGTATACAACCACCGGAAGGTCCACCGGTCTGTACTGCTTTAAGGCGTTTTCCTTTTGGTATTCCACCACCAATGGTGTAAATAATCTCCCGTAGCGTGATTCCCATAGGCACTTCAACAAGTCCGGTATTGTTCACATTTCCGACAAGGGAAAAAATCTTTGTCCCGGTACTATTTGGTGTTCCCATGCTTGCGAACCATTGTGCACTGTTGTTGATGATGAATGGGACATTCGCCCAGGTCTCCACATTATTAAGACACGTCGGTTTATTCCACAGCCCACTCACCGCGGTGTGGATATATTTCGGGCGGGGTTCACCCACACGACCTTCAATAGCGGACATCAAAGCACTTGATTCCCCGGAGACGAATGCTCCGGCACCCCGATGAACCTTGATATTAAAATCAAAACCGGAACCAAGGATGTTTTTTCCAAGAAGACCGTGTTCCTCTGCTTGTCTGATGGCATGTTCTGTGTTTTCCACGGCCAAGGGATATTCCTGTCGAACATATACATATCCCTCATGGGCGCCAATCGCATAGGCACCAATCAAGAGTCCTTCTAAGACACTATGCGGGTTTCCCTCCATAAGGCTTCTGTCCATGTAGGCGCCCGGGTCTCCCTCATCACAGTTGACGATGACATATTTAGGCTCTTCGGCTGCATTCTTCGTTGTCTCCCATTTTTTTCCCGCTGGAAAGCCTCCTCCGCCTCGTCCGCGAAGATTCGCTTTTTTTACCTCGTCAAGTACTTGTTGTGGCGTCATTTTACTAAGGGCTTTTGCTAACCCAGCATACCCGCCCAGCGCGATGTAATCATCGATGCTTTTGGGATCGATTTTTCTGTTGTTTCCGAAAATCAAACGGGTTTGGTTTTTGTAAAAGGGTATCTCTGTTTCCAGCGTGATTTTTTTCCCGGTTTTCTGATCCGTATAAAGTAGTCGTTCCACTGGTTTACCCTGTTGGATCGTTTGGGTGACGATTTCTGAGACGTCCTGAGGTGTTACTTTACAGTAGCAAAACTCATGCGGGTAGATAACCACGATTGGTCCTTTTTCGCAGAACCCATGGCATCCGGTCCGTTTGATATCAACACTGACTGTCAAGTTGTGTTTTTGCAGCTGTTCTTCGAATGCTCCGACGACCTTTTCGCTTGCATACGCATGACAACCGGTTCCTGAGCAGATGGCGATACTGAGTTTTTTTGAGTCTCTCCGGGATAGGAGATTCTGGTGGTGGTTCTCTAGATCTTCTACTGATGAGAATTTTTCCATGATGGTCACCTACTTTGGTCCTTTTGGAGCTGATGGTCTTTGAATCATCGGTGCGAGCTTTTGCTGCTCTTCGGTGAGTGTTCCTTCGCCGATCTTGTATGCTGAGAGAATATCCGAAACACGTGACGGGATAAGCTTCCCATGATAGGTATTATCTACAACCATCACTGGTCCTAGTGCGCAACAGCCGAGGCAGTTTACGCTTTCCAATGTAAACTTCATATCCGGGGTGGTTTCACCAGAGCGGATACCAAGGTATTGCTCGACTGTTTCAAGGATCTTCGGTCCATTGCGCACGTGACACGCGGTGCCTAAACAGACCCGGACGAGATGCTCACCTTTTGGCTCCAGGCTAAATGATTTGTAAAACGTTGCAATCGTAAGAATCTGCGACATCGGTATATTGAGCCGCTCGGAGACCCAGAGCAATGCTGGTTTCGGAAGCCAGTGGTTTTTCTCCTGTATTTTTAAAAGGATCTGTATCAATGCATTTTTTTCTCCATTGTAATCATCGATGATTTCATCGACTTCTCGCAGCTCTTGGATCATTTGTTTCACTGATTCTTCACGTCGTTTTATCTGTTTGAGTGCCTTGAGATGTTGGATTGCTTCTTCTTCGAGTTTTTTCAGCTCTTCATTCAGGGGTGGTTGATCAAGACCCAGTGCATAATATTCTGATAGAATTTCTAGGCCTCGCAGGAGAATATCGGTTTTACTGAGATCAGATGTTTTTTGTAGGGTGTAGAGTGCTTTTTTTTGGTCTTCAGTGAGTCGTACTCCGACAAAATGAGATTTTACTTTTCCTTTTACCATACTAATACTTCCATGTTAAACGGTTTTACATCGTTTTTAGAACACGAGAAAAACAAGTCTATTAAAAGACTATTTACGAAGAAAGAGTAATACTGATTAATAGATATTCATTAATATACTATCTTATTCATCTTTAACCATTTCGGTTACATAAGATTATATACCGACGTTGGATGACGGCCTTCAACGATTAGCATGGATAGACTTAGTGTTTCTTTAAATGATAAATCAATTGCCACTATATCGAAATATCTCGCGAAATATGATACCTCACAGGCAGATATCATCAGAAGAGCGCTGCAGTGGATGGACATCATGGAGACAGCCACCGATAAGGTGGTGCTTGAAAATATACTAGCCTACGTCGATTATCTAGCGGATGGCGAGCACCTCATCCTCGATATCGCTCACTGGAAATCCATCTTCATCGAAATCGATGAAGCATCAAAAAAATTCTGGGACGCGGTCTATAAAAGTGGAGATTTTCATCGCAAGGAATATTTTGATAAGGGAATCAAAGACGTCTCACAAATCCTCAAATTTATAGAAAAAGCAAACTGGTACAACCTCAAAGAAGATTCAAAAAACAGTTTTACCCTTGTTTTGGCCATCTTAGAATCAACCCGTTTTATCAAAACATTTTTTGAGGGATTCTTCAGCAACTACCCACAAAAAATAGAAATCACTGAAGAATATATGAAAATTCGAATCAATATTTTGTGATGATTCCTGATATTTTTATGTTTCTGTGTTAAATAAAAGCTTGCAATTTCAGAAATGGTATCAATAATAGCAGCAATAATAATTAATCATAAAACAACACTTTTCACTAATTTGACTATATACCTTTTTTTTCGCCCTGCTATGTCTTTCAACGTCATTTTCAACTTATCTTATTTATAATGGAACTTGATTTCCATTACGTTTTTAAAGAAATATTATAATCCGATACTGTGAAATATACCTATGAGAAAATCTAGGCCGATAAGAGCAATAATCACAATAGCGATGATTATGAGAACCCATATAGCAAACTTTATTACTCTCCATATTACAAATGCTATCACAAGAATGCCAAGGAGTACCACCCAAAACGGGATCGTAAAACCAAATATGTCCATCTTTTTTACCTCCGCTTTATACCTTAGTAAATATCAATGAATTTCCAATCTCATTGCTGATAACCAACGTAGAATCTGAGAAACTATAATTGAACGTAACACCTAGTGTTCCTCCAGACGAAAACGTGATTTTGTTGTTTGCGATTGTGTAGTTAAAACTCCCGGTCAAGGTAGCGACTCCCAGAGGACCGGTCCCGACAATTGTCGCAGTAGTACTATCAAAGGTAAGAGTCGTTTCCCCGCCAGCGGTCTTCCACGTCCCATTAAACTTACTTTTTTCATCAACACAACCGCTCAAGCTTATTGTTGTCAACATCACAAGTATAATTCCAACTAAGACAAATTGTTTTTGTTTTTTCATATTATTACCTCTACTTTTAGTGCTTTCCAATGTCTCTATTTGTATATAAATATAACTAAAAAAACGGTGAAAATAGTTTAATGCCTAGTGTAATAATTCAAATCTCGGAAAAAACAACATTCCTTAATACAGTCCTCAGCCACATCTACCCTTGCCTGAATCGTTATTCGATACCTAATGAAATAAGGGTTTTTCTATTATTTAGATTAAAATCGTATTAAATAATCAATACCGCGGTAAGAAAAACAACTGCTCCTAAAAAAAGAATCAATAAAAAAGAGACGAGAGGATGTGAACCCTTTCGGTGAGTTGGGAGTTCTACAATTTATTTAGGGGGAATTGGAATTGGATGGACCGTAATAGGATCTAAAACGTTAGTTACCCCCTGGAATCCAAAGGGAAAGCCATATGCTCCAACCTCAACTGTTAAAGTCACATTCTCACCATGGGTGATAAGGGGGATTAATTGATGACCTGACCCAATCGTAAAGTTTTGATAGTCCCACACTGAATTTTTACAACGATGATTGATTGATTCACGCAGGAATATATATGAATCATTATAAGAAATTGCTACATAAACTCGTGTAAATCGAGGAATTAACACAGAATTTTCCAATTTATGCCTAAAGACTACTGTGAAATTTATTTGCTGTATTGTTCCATTTATCTCAGGGAAGTAGAAATCTTTTATCTCACTTTGGTTAATACTAACAATTGGTTGTAGGGCTTTTAAAGAAAAACTATGAAAAAACGAGTCCCACGTTACTGTCATATTCGCTAAAATATTTTCACTTGTTACAAGGGTTTTATGAGGAAACGCATCTTTTTTGTTCTCACTGGCTTGGATAGATACGAAACTTATCATCATAAGTATAAATATTGTCCCTAGTAATATGGTTCTTTTTACTAAATCTTTCACTTTTATCCCCCATCTATATATGATTTATAATTACTAGCATTATATAAATGTTTTGAATGAATGGACTGTAGAAACCCTTGATAACGAATAAGAATAGAATAATCGATTTTTCTGATTTTGTTGGATGCAATGGTTTAATAAGAATGTTTGGATTGGTAGGAGTCGTTGTTTTAAAGTCTATGTTTTTATCGGGAATGTAATCACCAAAGCTGTGTTTTAAATCGGAGTTGGTCGATTCGATGGTGTCTCTCAGGGGCTTCTTGATGTATAATGCTCTGGGGGTGAGATTTTTTCCTTTTAAAAAAAAAGATTTATTGTTTTACAGGATGGACCGAGAGATGTATAGTCTACACCCAACAACCTGTTTTCTCAAATTCGTTCCAACAAATAAAGAAAAATCCTGTTGAGGCCAGTTCTTCACTTGCGGAAAATACCTGGTAAACCAAAAAGATATTTCACACGAGTAAACTCACTAAGCCCATATCCGTTTAATTCCACTGTTTGATCCGACCAGGAAAATGTCCCTTTCGCATAACAGGGTCCTTCAAACATCCCCGTACGTGCCCATTTCCACACATTTTCACAGGTATTATAGACTTCGATATCCAGTTTCAATATCATATCATCTCTTTTTGCTTCGATATGCAATTTCTTTGGATAGGACATGAATGGTAGGCCTTTTGGACTTGCGGTTTCAGTATAGGTTACATCAAAATGATTGAACTCAGTGATATTCCGATTATTCGGGGAAACGATAATGGAATCAAAAGATAGCTTGAATGGCGTACGAAGGATAAATTTTGATACATACATCTCCCATCCGTTATCAAAATGAAGATTTGCCCAATCCCAACCCTTTGAAATCGAACGGGGAAAAATATTTTCCCAGACATGATCATGATATCCTATGCCACCCACACGATACTGTTTTCCATCTAAGGTCATATTCCCTGTGACCGTACATCGTGGGACATAATAATCTCCCTCAATTTGTTTCGCGATCGCCAGATTCGCACTATTTCCTTCGACCCAGACGGGGAGGAAATCTGCAGTAAATTGAAGATCTGCGACAAAACCTTTTTCATCATTCACTACGTGAACTTGCCATGAGGGGTAGGACCCTTTCGCCCAACTATTTTGAAACGTCACATCCACACCATTGCTAGTTGCCTGTAGCGTACCTCTTCGTTTACTGAGTGTATCAAAATTATAGCTCTTACCAGAATCATCAAATAAGAGAATGAAGAGGTTATCTGGCCGTATGAATCGCATATCTAAGAATTTCATTTTGTTGAAACTCACAATCATCGAGTATCCTTGAAGATCACTACCGGGATCATTAAAAAAGACATTGAAATACCACCATTCTCGACGACTTTTATGGGCTCCTTCATCAATTGGTAGAAGAATATGTCTCCCTGAATCAATTACCCGATTCGTTCCCGGTGGCGTCGGTTCTTTTTCCTCCGCAGGGCTGAGCGTATTTCCGTTTATTGGTGGTATCTGAAGGTCTGTTTTTTGATTGCTACTATTTTGATATACGAAATAGCCGATCGATGAGAAAAGGAGAATGGAACACATCCCTATCGCAAGTATTTTTGTACGAGAAGATTTTCGTTTTGTTTTCCGTTGCGATGAAGCATCGTCTTGTTCATACTCTTTGTATCGTTTCCAGTAATAACTACGCCCACAATATCGCCAGGTGAGTGCGATACCAATGAGTACAATCGGGATACATATCGCGAGAGGAACATAAGTAATCAGATTGTTGATATCTCTTGCTTCGTTGAGATGCATGTTCTGGGAATCTACTGTCGTGTCATAGATCAACTCAGCAGCCTCACCAATCGGATCATTTAATTTCAAATAATTAGTCACTACTCGAGAATTCAGACTTGAAGGATAGTACAATTTTAAAAACTGTGAAAGATAAGCAGAAAGAACAAGATGTCGGTACACATGGATGACATATCCTGTTGTTGGATTAACTGTAAGCTGAAAAGTCTCATCACAGAAATAGGGTTTTCCATGCCAGGTAATCGGTTTATTATAGATATCAGATTGCCAAACCGAGACCTCAACGCCATTTATGAATCCTGTCTGAATTCGTTGCATATCACGTATAAGAACAACGTTTTCTTTTCCATTTTGTTCTCCATTGGAATCAACCCACCCCACATCTAATTTATTTACTCCATTAACCACTGAGGGGATGCCCATGTAGCCCGCATTTACGGACAGATATTTTAAGCTTGAAGTATGAGAATCAATCCAATACCATTCGCTTACTTTTTCTGTATTGTTTATAACATTGAGGATTTCACCTGAATCGTCATAGATAACATCACGGATTAACGCCTTATTTGCCTCACGATCAACCTCGGAGACATGAATCACTTCTGTTGCAAGAAAGTTTCTATCGATAGGAGAACGTTGAGGTAAGATCCGTCTTAGTGCGAATGGAATCGGTCTTTGGTCTTTACCTTGTTGAAAAATACCATTTCTCTCCCAATAATGAACAGCACCTTGGTCTTGCCAGATATAGTTTTCAGGAAGTGTCGCTTCGTGAATGATCTCTTGAGGAATGAGATATGCGTAAGAAACGCTCCCTAAAATCAGGAAAAACACTCCAACTGCCATACCCACATCTTCAAATCGTTTAATTCGAATGAGTATAATCGTTAAAAGACTTGGAATAAGTATTGACATACCGATGATAGCAACTATCGTATTCCAAGGTAACGTATTCAAAGGCGACATATTTATATCTTATACTCTTTATATTCTTCTTGTTATTAAAACCTTATTGTACAAGTCTTATCCTACTAATCGACTAATTTCAATGCTATTAAGGAAGATATATTTTCGATTATGGTAGCCTGGTCCTAATTTTCTGCATTAAAATACTTATAGGAGAAATAAGATGTGGTCTCAGAGGATAATTAATGCCCGAAGACGAAATCTCAGAGGAAATACGAAAAGAATATGAAAAAACAATGAAACGAGCTATTACCAAAAAGACAGGAACTATGACCATTATTGTGACAGAAGATACATATGATAAGGCATTAACTGCTTTTAATTTCGGAGTTGCTGGTGTAGAAATGGGGATGAACGTCTCTATGTTTTTCACTTCGCGTGGTATTAATATCATAAAAAAGGCGTATAAACCACGACGCGCACGGTGGGGAGAAGCACCAATCGTCTGGAAGGAATCATTTATCAAACGGAGAGGTGGTTCTGTACTCGCCCAGCTTATGTATCAAGCGAAGGACATGGGTGCACATTTTTATGCATGCTATACTTCGATGATCTCCACTGGTTTAAAAGAAACGATGCTGTTGGATACTGTAAAAGTGATTCGAATGGCTGAGTTTTTAGGGTTAGCTTTAGAATCAGATATTCAACTCGTAATCGGCTGAGGGATGAAACATGGATCTGGAGGAGATACTGAAGGAACGGGCAAAGATTTTTGATCGAGCGTTGACCGGTAATCTTACATCTCGAGATCCAGAGATATTTTATGATGCACTTCGATGGATTCCTTTATCCGGTGGAAAGCGGCTTCGCCCTATTCTTGCCATGCTTTCCTGCGAGGCAGTTGGAAGCGTACCAGAAGCAACTATCCCATTTGGAATCGCTTTAGAGTACTTGCATAATTCGACACTCATCCATGATGATATCATTGATAAGGATAGATGGCGCAGAGGCTTACAAACCACCCATGAAAAATTCGGGGTACCTTTCGCAATTCTTGCAGGAGATGCACTCATCGGTGAGACTTACCGCATGCTTTCCTACATGGCTCCTCCAGAACTGAAATCGGTAACCTACAAGGAAATCATACGATCTATCGCCGATGCAGCAAAGAACTTCTATGAGGGAGAAGCCTTGGATGTCGTCTTTGCTGACAGATCTGATGTGACAATCCCACAATATATGATTATGATTGAGAAAAAAACAGCTCAGCTCTATTACCTAGCCGGAAAAGGCGGTGCGTTGATTGGCAAAGGGAACCGCAAACAAGTAGAGAACCTAGCTCAATATGGGACTCTCTTCGGTCTTATGTTTCAGATCAAAGACGACCTGCTCAATATACTTACGGAACAATTAATCTTAGGAAAACAAATGATAGGAAGTGACATCTTAAACGGAAAACGCACCCTAATGCTCATCCACGCATTGTCAGAGGTACACGAAAACGACAAGAATAAAATGATGTCGGTCGTTGGAAATGAGAACGCAAATCAACAGGAAGTGCTTGAAGTTATTAATCTGTTTAAAAAATATGGATCTATTGACTATGCACAAAAAAAGTTAGAGGAATTCAGCGAAAAAGCAAAGAGCTGCCTGGACATTATGGATTCCTCTGAAAGTAAAGAGATCCTAATCGCACTTGCTGACTATAGTGTTACGAGATTGTATTAACTTCTTTTAATAAAGAAATAAAGCCCAAACGATGAGAATCAAGGCGATGAGGAAAAAAATGAGAGCGAGGGTGTATGGATTAAACAGTAGTGTTCTCCAATTCATGGACTCTGATTTCTTCAATAGCATATAAACATTTTGTTTTTATCAATCCTTTAGATTTTCTTAAGTATCTCTTTGTCGATTTTCTCATACTTCTTGAGCGATAATAATTCACGGAGAATTTCACAATGAAGACATACTTTTAAACCATGCTTATAGAGCCCATGGGAAGCTTTTATTTTTAGGGCGCTCTCTCCAATGGGAGAAAAATAGGTTAACTAAGCCGCTTGAGGGATTATGGAATATAACTATAAAACCCGCAGGAAAAAAAACACAACAGTGAAATACTTATATAAGATTACACCGGTTTGTTAAAAATTTTTTAATTGAAGAAAAGAAGTAAATAACGGAGGATTTTAAAATGGATGAAAAAGGACAGACTAAGGATAGTAGAAACATGCATGCCATAATACTGGCTGTATTAGGAATAATTCTCGTGATCGTTGGAGAAGCGATAATAAATATTCGTGGCGCCCCAATGCGCGGCTCAGGTGCCGGCACTCTCTTGGCTGTAGCAGGTGTCATACTACTAATCATTGCTGTCATACGATTTATGTATAAGCGCAAATAATGAGTCTTCTTTTATAGACTCACCCATTTTCTTTTTTTATCAGATTCTCTCTTATAGAAACGGATCAGAAATGGATACTTTTGAGACAAAGCCCGAGATTAATTTTCGAGTGAGTAAACAAAAGCTTTAAATGAGAATCATACGTTCAAGGGAAAAAAGTGGAGGCGAATTTATGAAATATACTAAAGGGAAATTAGTAGCTGTTTTATTTGTTGTGTTTTTTAGCTTGTGCGCAGCCAACTCGGTCAGCGCCATTGGCGTAACCTCGACGATAACGGTGAGGCAAAGTCCTGAAGGCATCACCTATGACGCTGCCAAGGGGGAAATGTTCGTCGCTAATTATGGCAACAACACCGTCTCGGTCATCGCGACCAACAACAATACCGTGGTCGCAACCATACCGCTTAGAGCCAGTCCATTCGGGATCGTGTACGACCCGGGAGTGGGTAAAATCTACGTTAGCTGCTCTGACGGTAAAGTGTATGTCATTGATGATGACTTGAATCAAGTGATTGCGAACGTGACCGTGGGGAGCTACCCATTTTGGGTAGCTTACGATTCTGGCAAAGATGAGATCTTTGTATCGAACACCGGCAGCGGCACAGTCTCAGTCATCGCGGATAATAACAACACTGTGGTTGCAACCGTGGTCCTTGGGATTGGGGTCCAACCCAAAGCGTTATGCTATGATTCTGGTAAAGGAGAAATCTTCGTACCATGTTGGGAAGGCGGCGGTCCTATTAAGGTAATATCAGATAACAACAACACCGTGGTCGCAACTATCTTGTTGCCAGAAACGGTAAGTATACGCGAGCCGTGGGCCGCAGGCTATGATCCTGACAAAAACGAAATCTTCGTATCTAACGCAGACAACACTCTCTATTTCATATCGGACACCAATAACACCATAGTTGCAAGCTTACAAACGCCCAGTGCTACGGGTTTCGTGTATGATTCTGGTAAGGACCTGATGTTTTCCGCCAATCAATACAACAATTCGGTTTCGGTCATCTCGGACCATACCGTGATTGAAACTATTATGGTCGGGTTACAGCCGAGGGCTGTCGCATACGATCCGGTCATGGGTAAAATCTTCGTAACCAACTCGTACGTCAATACTGTGTCAGTGATATCAGATTCCGCTAGCGTACCTAACACAACACCTGGAAATAATAATAACAATAATGGAGGACAGCAAAACAATAATGGTAATGCTTCAGGGAATAAAAGTACTCCTGGCTTCGAACTGCTAATTGTCATTGGAGCAGCAGCCATTGTCTTGTTCATGAAGCGAAAACGATAAGAAAATGTGTAAAACAACCTTGATCTAGGATAGGACGGCCCATTCAACGAATCATACATCATCCTCCGTTTTTTCTTTTAATTTTTTCTAGAATGATGATAAAAGTCTGATTGATTAAATTTCTATCTCGAATCATAATTTATAGTGGTGCTTTTTTGATTGTATTTGTAAACGTTTAACTGGAGAAAAAATAGTTCAGATAAATGTAAGAAAATTTAATAAAAACTAATCATACTAAATTATAAGAAGAAGCCGCTGGAGGGATTACGTAGTATGACTATGATGCCCGCATCAAATTTCCCTCATGGTACTTTGAGAAGTTGTTGAACTGTTTCAAGAAATTTTTCTGATTTCTCAAGTGCGTCTTTTGCCTCGTGTTCATCCACATTGGATTTTTCTAATCCATAGAATGATTCATGACGCTCCAGTCGATACGTATCAAGCCAATTAATTTTTATCCTGCCCTAGCGTTGATGAATAGTGTTCTCTGAGGTATGTGACGACACAGGCATGGCTTTTTTCAATGACTCCATCGTGAAACAAGAGCGCACGAGCTGCTTGGAACATACTTGTATAGGATGACACGATGGATTCTTCAAAAAAGTCGTTCTCAAAGAGATCCTGCGCCCGTTGCTTTTTTATCTCAGCCATTTCCAAAGCTTTTGTTACTTTGAGTGGATCAGGTTTTGTTCTGCGTAGTAACCGTTTCTGAAAACATTCACTCGCTTTCATCAAACCACCGGTTTCGTACCATATAATACAATCCCATCGAGGATTACATCGAGATAGAATGCTTTATTGGTTTTTGATTGTTGTGACCATTCCGCTGGTGTAAAATTGATGAGGTTGAGATCGCGTTTGAGCAATTTTGATAGTTCGGTTACTGGTGTGTTTTTTGAAAGGGAGATAGTAAGGATATCTACGTCACTTTCCGCATCGTTTTCGCCTTTGGCGTAACTTCCAAACAGAAGTATTGATGTGACCGTGTTCATATGGGATTTAAGAAATTCAGGCACTCCTTTTTTCTGCAACCATGAAAGGTTGTAAGATATTTTCAGATAGCGAAAGGAAGGTGAATCTATATTTGCTTTGTAGAGGATTTGATTTTTTTCCTCTGTTTTCAGTACTATTTCATCTGCGACGAACAAGGTGAGTGCTCGTTTCACGGTCATAGGATCCATTTTTAAGAACCGGGCTGATTCACGGAGATAATAGCTATTGTGAGGATTCTCTATGAATAATTTTAAGATCGTTAGCTGTTTGATTTTTTGATACAACTGTATCATAATTTCATACATGTATTGTTGGTTTAAATACCTTTCTTCCCAACTAATAATACATCCCACAGGAGAAAAAAAGAATCAGAAGCTGCTGAAGTATTACGGAGTATAACTTATAAAGCCCGCAGGAAAAAACGGCTCCATTTCTCCTTTGTAATACTGTCATCTTCTTCATGCAAATAAAAGTATTTATTTTAGATCTTCACGTCGGGAAGAGAACACGAATTTACCAGTAACTGATCATTTATTACGCATCAACTCACTTTCACGACGGGCGGCACCTGGTACTCACCATTCAGGATGGTTTGACCGGGCATATATACTCGCAGCCATAGTTTGAAGTTGCCGGAGGGTACCGGCAGCCAGTTGGATTCATGACCCGTCGGAGTGGCGTTCTGGATGTAAATGTCGACGGAGCCATCGGGGTTTGGTACAAGTCCTGACCGGTCGCTCACACAGTACCGCTTGATTGGATTCGTCACAAAATGATTATGAGCATCGCCCATAGTCAGCGACCAGAACGCATTGTTCGGCGGGAGTTGCCCGGCCGGGAAGTGCATGACGTAGTCGTGCTTTCCGGACAGCAGGTAACCTGTGCCATCGGCGTCCCTCGTCCAGTACATCGACTCCTTCGATATATTTATCGGGCCAAGAAATACTTGGGCGCATGCGGCTCTGAAGAGAAAGCCGTTGCTAGGCTCGCCGCATCCGAACATGGTGGTCCAGCCGTTGACCTTCGAAGTCTTGATCCTCGCATAAATTTGGGCGGTGACAAACGATAGCCCAAAACCGAGGAGGAAGCCCTGAATCACGTCATTGCGTACGTTTCTTGAAGTGGGATTTAAGACGAACGAATTGATGATCACAACACCGAATGCCACGATAATGAGGACTGTAAGAATAGCATAAAATGTTCTGCTGTTCATAGCGATCCCTTCTGGTGTAGCGGTGTGAGCCGTATCTGTTCTGTGAGATGATGGGATGTCGGCAGGTCGCTGTCGTTCTCCACGAGCACCCGACCGATGACCAGCACCGAGTTCTTCGGCGAGGATACCTGTTTCATGTCGCTTGGCACCTGTCCTTTCCAGTGCGGTCCTGTGATAAGGTATTCGCCCACCTCGGTTCCCGTAGTCCGTTTGCCGACGTAGGCGAAAACCGTGTTGTTCGATGGGTTCGTGAACTGCACGCTATAATAACGGCCGTTCATGTCTGGAACGTGCAGGGCTTGCGGTCCTTTCTTGAGGTCGAGCCAGCCGATCGTTATGAGCGTGTCGCGGTTCATACCGGCCGTCACCGAATTCGAGCCCGGACCGGATTGCCAGGCAATAGGATCTGCAAAAAGTTTTTGCGGTATTGTGTAGAGCGTGTTAATCGGAACGGGCCCCTCACCGAACCCTTTCACGAGGATCGCTCTCTTGTACACATAGAGAAGCATGCGTGGCCAATTGTAGGTGAAAAGGAACCATGCCACGATCATGACCGAACCGAATATAAGTAGATCTTCGAGTATCATGTTGAATTCACCTCCGAGCCCATCACTATGTGATGTTTAAGCAATTCAGAATCCCTTTAGTTATGTTAATTCTTCTTTTTAAGCCTCCAAATAAAACCTACAAGGAGCAATACAATTCCTACCACGGATATAGCTAACACTATTACAAGACCCTTCCAAGCAAATACGAAAAGACCTAAAACTATTAAAATGATTCCACCTATCATAAGTCGTAATGCCAAGGGCCAAAGATTCATTTTTTCATCTCCTTATCAAGTGTCAATCATGGTGATCAATAATTATTAGAACATTATGATGGTTGATTTCTTTATATATTTTTAGAATAAAGTCTCGTGAAGTATACATAAATCCATTAAGAAGATATATAGTTCTTGAAGGAGTAATGCTTTCATTCGATAAAGATTGATTATTGAGAATCATTATATATTTTCTTCATCATTCATCGATCTGGCGATAGTTATGAAAAATAATGATGATTCGCAGGAACAGCATTCGCGTCGAAATGTTCTTTCAGACTTTATCCTTGGATGTCAAGACGGTTTAGTCAACGTCTTAGGTATTATTTTAGGGATCTCAGCTGCCACACGAGATATGCGATTAATCTTTGTTGCAACCCTTGCTGCACTAGGGGCTGAATCAATATCGATGGCTGCGGTAGCGTACACCTCAACGAGTGCACGGCGTCGACTCTATTTAAGTGAAGTCGAACGGGAAAAACGTGAGATGCGAGATGTTCCAGATCTTGAGAAAAATGAAGTACGGGACGTTCTGAAACGATGGGGATACAAAGGAAAAGATTTAG
>DQIQ01000035.1 GCA_003942085.1 Thermoplasmata archaeon
TTGGATATATCATGGTAATAATCTACACACTTCACGAAGTAGTACACCATCATCGATCATGGCAAGAATTGGGACTCAAACACGGTTTTTTAAAGGACCTTAGGCGAGTATGGTATTACGTTGGCATTGATGCTTTCCTATTCCAGATTCTGCCGCCGACACTGGGAATAGCGTTCGTGTTTGGATACTACCCTGAACTTGTGACACACATCACCGGCAGGCTCTCCATCAACTTCGGCTCTCTAGCAGGTATATCAGCGATTGGCGGTCTGCTCGCAGCAGCTCTTGTCCTCACGCTCATAGAAGAAGTGGTGTTCCGCGTTACGGTTCAAGAAAAGCTGAGCTGGTTCATTGGGACGCCTGCCGCAATTCTCTTCACATCGGTCATCTTTGGCCTGGTTCACACCGTGGGAACCTCAGGAAGTCTACCGATCATTCTAATGGATGTTGCGGGTGTCGCACTGGACGGGGTGTTCTTCGGCATCATCTATGCCAAAACAAAAAACCTCGCTCTAACCTGGACAACCCATTACATCGCTGATGTCGTCGGGCTTCTCACACTCGTGTTTATCTTCTCATAAACATTCCAGGTGTAAAGGAAGTATAATTTCAGTTGTTTTTCCCCAGGGGATTTGTATCTTTTTGGGCAATCCCTTCGGCGGATTGACAATAATTAGCATTGTAAATTTAAATTAAGAATTTAGACCTAATTTAAATCTGATTTTAATATCCACGAGTTCGGATTCCTTCTCGCTGAACTTTAATCATTATTTGGTAGAGTTAAAAGGAATTATACAATTCGGTTGTTTCATGACAAACAAAATTTCTCATAATAAATTCAACAAAATTATATCAATAGCATTGATAACAATTGTAATCGTATTGGTAGGAATATGTGGTTGTACTACAACTCCTCCAAAGGAACAACCAGAAAAAACTCTATTGACAATTAGTGTCGGTTCACAAGTATATAACTACACTTTAAATCAACTTATAGAACTTAGTAATATTTCTGAACAAGGGAGTTATATCAACAAGGTTGGAAAAATCACTGGACCAAACACCTATACTGGTTTTACCGTAACCGTGCTTTTACATACCATTCCATCTCTCCCAACCAATTATACAGTCCATGCGATCGCCAGCGATGGATATGCACAAAATTATACCTTAAATGAAGTGAATGGTCACGTTATGGTATACAACGAAACCGGTGCTGAAATCGGAACGGGAAATCTCACATTGATCATCGCATATAAAGAAAACGGTGTATTTCTCAATGAAACAACAAAAGGTCCACTACGGATCGCATTTGTCGATACACAATCCTCTCTGACCAATTCTGGATTGTGGCTAAGTTCCCTTGTTAAAATAGAAATTATTTAAATGCTAACACAACCGAATTTATCTACAGAAGGGGCTCACTGCTCTTCCTTTCATTTTTTTAACTTTTCAGTCTCAAGGAATGGATATTTATAGTCGGTTGGGGGTAGTAAGTTTTCTTTAATTGTTCGAGGACTGACCCAGGATAACAAATTCAGATAAGAACCAGATTTATCATTCGTCCCAGAACAACGCGCACCACCAAACGGTTGCTGACCAACAACTGCACCAGTCGGTTTATCATTGATATAAAAGTTTCCAGCCGCATGACGCAGGATCTTTGTTGCAGTTATGATTGCTTGACGGTCCTGGGCAAAAATCGAACCTGTTAATGCATAGGGTGATGTACAATCACACAGGTGAAGTGTTTCCTCAAATTGTTCATCTTTGTAGACGAATACAGTAAGTACCGGTCCAAAAATCTCCTCTTCCATAGTAAGAAAGTGAGGATTTGTTGTCTCAATGATTGTTGGTTCAATGAAGTATCCTTTGGAGCTATTACTTTTTCCGCCAATGAGTATCTTTGCTTCTCTGGATTGGCTGGCTTTCTCGATATAGTCACAGATTGTGTCAAATGCAGCTTTATCGATGACAGCATTCACGAAATTAGTAAAATCCTCAACATCCCCTGTTTTAATTTCTTTTAACATGGTCAAGACAAGGGTTTTCACGGAAGGCCAAAGAGAACATGGTATGTACGCCCGGGATGCAGCAGAACATTTTTGACCTTGATATTCAAAAGCTCCACGAACCATGGCAGTTGCTACAGCTTCTACATTCGCCGAGGGGTGTACAAAAATAAAGTCTTTACCACCGGTTTCACCGACGAGCTTTGGATAATTATCATACGTGTGAAGATTATCGCTGATGGTTTTCCAGAACATACTAAAGACAGGAGTCGAACCCGTGAAATGAATTCCTGCAAGTCGCTTATCCTTTAACACGATATTTCCGATGAGTTCACCAGAACCCGGCAGGAAATTGATAACACCGTTTGGAAATCCTGCTTCTATGAATATCTCCATAAGAAGGTTGTTTGACAGAAGCGAGGTGGACGCAGGTTTCCAGATGATGACATTCCCCATAATCGCGGGTGATGTAGGGAGATTTCCGGCAATAGCGGTGAAATTGAATGGGGTGATTGCGAAAATAAAACCTTCCAATGGACGGTACTCAAGTCTATTCAATGTCCCCGGTGAAGCATCAGGTTGATCAGAATAGATTTTCTGCATATAGTGTGCGTTAAAACGAAGAAAATCGATTGTTTCACAGGCAGCATCAATCTCTGCTTGATACGCATTTTTACTTTGACCAAGCATCGTTGCAGCATTCAAAAGGAAACGATATTTCTTTGAGATGAGTTCTGCTGCCTTCATGCCAATCGATGCACGTTCCTCCCAAGGAAAATCCTCCCACATAGGTTTCGCAGATATTGCGTTCTCGATTGCTTCACGGACGAGTTCTGGCGTGACTTTGTGATACGTTGCAACCACTTGTTTGTGGTCATGTGGCAGTACCACCTTACCAAGATTGCCTGTTGATATCTTTTTTCCGCCGATGATCGGCATAATCTCGGTTTCCTTTTGTCGAAGAATTTTTATAGCTTGCAAAAGGCACTTACGTTCATCACTATCCGGAGCATACTGGTAAGTTGGTTCGTTAGCTGGTTTAGGGACATGGATAATAGTTTCGTTCATTCTTTTCACCTGATTGAAATAGGCATATAGATTAAGTATATAATTACTCAGTTTTATTCAAATAGATGAAAAGTACTATGTCTCGAAGTAAAATGTCGGTAGGAACTTTAATCAGTCATGGATTTGTATCTTTTAGGATAATCCCTTCAGCATCTCTACATCAAAGGGTTACATCCCTTCTGCTCCATTATTAAGAGCAATTGCTTCTATCAGAATATTTTGGGATATTATTATATATGGGGATTACTTTATGGTTTCATAAGGAGGAAAAACATGGAAAGAACATATAAAACTATATTTTTTAGCATAGGTATTGTAATGCTTTTTTTGTTAAGCAGTATAGGATCAGGGGTTGCAGGATTCATCTCGACAGGAAAGCAGGGTTCACAGACAAAACAGAATTTTTCAAAAACAAATGAGGTGATCGTGAGTTGTTCTGCAGGTGGTATCCTAATACAGAAACGGTTATCTCCTGAGTCCTGTCAGGATTTACAGCAACTGTTTTCTACGTTGGTTGAGGCAAACGCCAAAGACCCCTGTGGCAAAGGCACTCAGATGCTGAAGGCTCGTTTTATCGAGTCTCTAGCCGGCCTTGGTTTACTCCCTCACGGTCTTTCTGTTCAGGATGTCTGTTCCTTAATTGAGCCACCTTGGTTACATTCCGCTTTATTACGACGAGGGTCATCTCAGATGTCCTCGAGGTCGTTGAATGATGAGAATAACGCGACGTTGCTGTTCTGCAGTATGGCAGGGGCTGGGTGGGGTTTTGTTCTTCCTCCGTTTTTACTACCACGTCCTCGCCTGGTGATGCAATGGCGTGGATTTTATCCAGATAGCTCTGCGGTCTCGGTTGCAGAGATGGCGACAGGTCGTGGTGTGATTGCTCGGGGAACACAGATTGGTACTGCGTTAGGGTTCATTGGTATTGGTTTTGCTTTTGCGGTTCCTGGTGCCCCCGCACAGTTTGGTTTTATTGGTTATTCGCTGATGACAAGGCTAAAGGCGGCGGATATGAGCTGGTACTATGCGAATTTCCCACCGCTGGTGATGGATATATCTCCAGAGGACGGGGCCGTGAATGTACCTGTTTCGCTCTCAGAGTTGACGTTTACGCTGAAAGATTTTGACCAAGATCCCATGAGTTACACTGTCGTGACGTCACCGAATATCGGCTCTGGTGCCGATACAAACGTTGAAAACGGTGTGTACAGTGTCCCTGTGAGTGGGTTAGACAGTGGGACCACGTATACATGGACCGTCATGGTCTCTGATGGAACAGACACGGTGGAGAACGAGTTTACATTTACCACTGAAACGGTTGCGCCATTCATCACAAACCCGCTCCCGGCGAACAACGCTCAATATATACCTCTCGAGGCATCGAACGTGAGTTTTGATCTAATCGATTACCAGGGTGATCTGATGAATTGGACGGTTGAGACCCAGCCAGATATCGGATCAGGGGCTGCGACTGGTGCCGGTGACGGTCGGTACACTGTTCCCATCAGTGGCCTTGACTATTTTACATCATATAAATGGTTTGTAAACGTCACTGATGGAGCACATCCGACAAAAAAAATATTTGTTTTTCGGACTATCGCAGAAAACACCCTGGTCATTGAACCAACCGATGATACCACAATTTTGGAGAATTACCCCGATGATACCGATGGAACTGCCGAGTCGATAACCCTGAGATCGCTTTCAGGATGGAAATGGGAGGGACTCATAAAATTTGATCTCAGTGCAATCCCACCGAACGCGACGATTCAAGGTGCTTCTCTTCAAGCCTACTATTATAAAAACTGGGATGGGAACCCCAGTGGACATCAGGTGAATCTCTATCGGATTTCGAGTAATTGGAATGAAGAAACCGTCACCTGGACAACCCGTCCGTCCTCCGTCACCGAACCATCCTCATCTGCAGTAATGCCAGCGACGATTGAACAGTGGGTTCTATGGAATGTCACCGGAGACGTCATGATGTTTTATGATCAAGGATCACCGAACTATGGATGGAGAATGATGGACATAAGCGGGGATAACACGTGCTCGTATTTCCGATCAAAAGACTACAGTTCGTTTCACCCGGTCCTTATCATCGATTATGAAACATAAACAGGGTCGAGAGATGACAAATCGGTAGGAGATTCGCTTTTTTAAGAATATACCATTCTTTAAAGATATCGATCTTTGCTCCTTATTTGTTAAGGACGTACGAAATTGTTTAGATATGAGGATCGCATTTCCAGCTCACAAAAAAAAAACCGAAGATACATTCAATCAAGATGACCCACCTATCAAAACATATGATTTTCTCCTTATTTCCCCAGCGGCAATCCTTGCTTTTTTTCCGTATCCCTTCTAGGATATGTTTTTAAATAAGACATTTATGTTTAATACATAATATAAGGGATAATTATGAAGAAACTCTATATCATTTCAATCATTGGTATCCTGCTAGTGCCTTTGACTACGATTGCCATTTCCTCCACCATTACGACCGGTTCTCTTACCGATTTTGATCCGTTAGTTGATGTTTCAGTCACTGTGGAGATACAAAAGATTCGTTACTTAGCGATCAACGAACTACAGACGTTTCCCAAAAACGTGGGAAACAATAGCCCGAATTTTTATGTAAAAGTCCTCATCAATGAAATAGAATTCATAAGTCCAGTATGGAATAATACGAAATATATCACTGATCCAAACTGGAATGCAACCCTGAATGTGCCTGACGATGCAGAAAATGTAACGATCACCATCCAGCTGTGGAGTCATGAAACAGAAGACATCCTCTACGATGTCAGTGGTGATCTTGAAAGCTACGACACCACGCTTGTCTACAGCATAAAAACAGGGCATTGGACTGGTGATGACTCGATCGGTGATGTGAGTGGATATGGGAGACTCTGCGGGTGCGATGATGGGACCATCTATGAAAACGACCGAGACTGCGAACTCTGGTTTGACATCACTCAGAATGATTACGATGGTGATCATATCCCCTACTGGATCGAAGTCAATACGCTCGGAACCGACCCAATCGTCGATGATACCACTTCTGACCCCGATAACGATTCTATCCCAACATACTGGGAATATAGATGGGGCTATTCTCCTCTGAGCTGGGAGGACCATAAAAACATCGATCCTGACAATGACAGTATCAATAATGTTGAAGAGTTCCTCACCTCACAGTGGTTCTCTGACCCGTTTAGAAAAGATGTTTTTGTTGAAATGGATATCATGGGAGACGGTCCGGACGGTGAAAAAACCTATTTCCCGGAAAACTCACAAGAACTGTTTCAAACCGCTTTCAATAAACAAAACATTGTCATGCATCTCGATGCAGGAGCAATGGGCGGATCTGACATCATCCCATTTAATGCTAACCTGGCCCGTCAAGATCTGGAAACTATCTATCAGGATTATTTCTTACATGGAGACGTGAATAACTGGCGATATGGCATCTTTCATTATGGTTTAGTTGTGTATAATGCAGCTATCGCGGGCTATACGTTCCAACATGATGCGTTTCAGATATCAAGTTCCAAGCTGGAGAAAAGAACAGAAAAACCACTACTCCAAAGGGATATTGTCTATGCGAGTTGCTACATGCATGAGTTAGGTCATACATTCGGTTTCTGGCCAATACCGGGACACAGTCGATTTTGTTATTATCCTTGGCAGCTCGGATGGTGGTTGACTCACCCGTATCGGAGTTGTATGAATTATGGGTGGACGTATATGATTGTTGATTATTCTGATGGTTCGCGAAGGAGCCCTGACCTTAACGACTGGAACAGAATCGACTATTCATACTTTGAAAATGGATAGGGTTAAAAACTTCGACGACCCATCAGACTAGTTTTTTCCTACTCTGAAAAAGGGACTTTGGACGCCTTATAACTCTGAAACAAGGTCGTTAATCATTTTCATAGAATTTTTTTTACCTATAAAATAGACTGTCAAATCTTCTATTGAACTGCTTTTTCCCATCTTGGCAATTGATAACGAATGCAGGGAATCATCCAGCCCGGATTATCCTCCTACGACTTGCTGAATCATTTGTCCAAATTGCTGGAGTTCTTCTGCGGTCAGTCCCTTTGGGAAGGGATAAAAAACCTGTTCTTTTCGGTAGAGTCCCTTATGGAAAGAAAACTCGATAGGAAGGTATCCGTCGATGGTGAGTTCTTTTGTTAATGATTCTACGATAGAGGGATTAAGGTTTTTGTATTCCTCAGGTTTGGTATGATCATAATAGTAGTCGTATTCGAGGAATGCGATTTTTCCTGAATCGAGAAAACTGATAAACCCGAGTGCATGTTCTTTATGATATTTGTCACCGACTTCTTTTAAGACCTCATGTGCTTTAAGGATGACTTCTTTTTTTGCGGTCATCCATCCACCTCGTACCATGAACATGTGTTGACGCAGCATACGACTGGGAAGTATACGGAACTCATGCAACCAGATGGGATTGGACATTTCTGATCTCTTGTACAGTTTTGTGAAAAAATCCTTCAGGTCTACGTCAAATGCATCCCCGATTTGTTCTGCGGAAGGGTCAAGGGCCGCGGTTATCATGTGTTTCATTGGACCCTGGAAAAGGGTTTTTATGGGGTTGTCTTCTTGTGCTATTTTTTTGAGCAACACGTTATCTTTCATAGAGGCAAGCTTCGGGGTGCTCAGAGCAAAGGTCCTCATCATAGGTTCATCAATGATGACATCAGCGTGTTTTTCAACATACTCTTTGTCCTTGCTGTTACAGATGATGTCCACGAGATAGTTGATATGGAAATATTTTGCTATAACCTCTTCAAAGTCGCTGGCGATGTCTTTTGTCGGGCAGATGAAATCTGAGAAATATTTACTGGAAAGGATCGCAAGTGATAGTCCGATGTTTTTTCTTGCAAGATCTAACGAGAAATCAACCGCGTCTTTAAGAGAATCAAATGGCAGGAGCAGGGCGTGTTCATCAGATGATTTTTCGTGAAGTTTAATCGTCATACTGGTGACGATATTTGAAGGACGCAGGGTGAGGCTGGTTGGTCCGTGGTTTGTGGCATACGGGTTTTTAAGGGTATCGCCGGTATGATGGAGGATGGCCCCTTTCTCATCTACAAGTTCAACGTCCGTATAATTATCTGCGCCCCAGCCGTAGGTGTTTCCCCATGTGGAAATGATCCCAAAGGAAAGAACATTGGCACACAAGAATGCCTCTGCTTCTCCGGTGAGGATTCTTTTATTTTGGGAGGCTGCTGTTTTTTGGGCATCAAACGCGGTGACCCCTGCCTGGATTGTCGCAGTGGTTGAATCCTTGTTGAGCGTTATGGTGTTCATCCGGGACATATCAAGAACAATTCCCTTTGATATTCCAACTGGCCCAGCTAAAAGAGTTTGTAAGGCAACAGAGAGGAATGTTCCATTTCCCCTCGAGAGGTAAGGAATTTTATTGGCATAAGCTACCTTGATGATGTCGCTTACTTCTTTTGTTGTTTTTGGCATGACGACGTAGGCATGAGGGCTTGGGGGAGGAGTAAGTATCGTTTTATTGTAGGCGGTAAGAATCGCAGGATCATTTGTCGCCCATTTGTCCCCGACAATGTGTTGCAGTTCTTTCAGAATCGGATCTGAGGGTGTTTTTTGAATGGTGCGCCTGTCAAGACCTTCCACATATTCCTTCAAGGCTTTTTGAACAATCATGGGTCGTCTGTTGGTGATAAAGGAGCATTGTTTATCGCATGCCCCGCAGAGAGTGCAAGTATCTGCGATATCGATGAGTTGTTCTGTCGGTGTCAAGGTGCCTGCTTGTAGTGCCCGGTAGATTTCGATTCGTCCTTGAGGCCAATAGGCGACATATCCATGTGTTTTTCCTGATGGACAGACTCCAGTTCCGAGAAAATCAAGTCTGCACATCGCACAATGCGTCTCAGTGTTTGCTGTCTGCATCACCAATCCTTCGCTCATAGAATTACACTCCATTAAATGTCTTATATTTTTATGGCGAAAGTAACTCCTCAATTTAAAGATATTCCCCCTGGAATTCTATAAATTTGGTCAGTGCGCCGTAGTCAATTTTAATATACTGCATGTGTTTCCCCTTTTTTATTTATGGCAAAAGACAATGCAGGTCTGTGTACCTTTGATCCCGATGCACCATGCTCAACCTGTGGAAATAAAGGTGAGATATTTTGTAAACCTGATGAGAATAAGATGATTGTTTCTCACCTGCTGGAGGGGTCTTTTATTATCATGGCGGTGTTGGGGACCGGATTGACTAGTGTGCTTCTTGGAACCGTATGGCCGGTGCTTGTGTTTTCCATATTCTCAGCTTTGTTTTTTTTGGTGATTCAGCCTCGCATCACGTGCAGTCATTGTCCGTATTATGCGGAGGACCGCTTTTTTCTGCATTGCACAGAGAACCATTTTTCTCCGAAGATCTGGCGATATCATCCTGAGCCGATTGCCTGGTGGGAGAAAATTGGTACCGCGGTTGGTTTTGGATTTCTTGGGGCATATCCCTTGCTTGTTCAGTTGTATGGTGCATATGTGTTTTGGATGAGTCGCCCTGACCTCGTGTCATTGTTTGGGGTTGTTGGGTTGTTTGTCGGAACCTTGCTTACGTTAGCGTTGTTTTATGTAGTGTTCTTCTTGCTGTATTGTCCGCATTGCGTGAATTTTTCCTGTGTGTTTAACAAGGTGCCAGAAGAGTATGTACAAGCTTATCTCGAACGAAATCCTGTAATAAAACAGGCGTGGGGAAGACAGGAGAAAAAATAATTAATTTTTTTTATCAAGCGAGTCAATGATCAAAGAGATTAAATTTTGATTTTTCCCTGTTTTTCCGTGAAGGCAGCTTCTTGCTCTCCAGCAGGGTGATAAAAGCACCTATGGTACTGGGTGTGATCCAGAAAATGAGGAACCAGAACAGTGTGAAGCTGACGCTGTTTTCAGGGGGGATGTTGTAAAGACCAAGAAGGGCGACGAGAGTGGCGTCCCGCATCCCAAGGCCATATAAGGAGATCGGAATGGTGGCCACAGTGGCGGTAATGGCGAGCATGAAGAACATGGTGATATAAGGGACGTGGATAGAAAAGAGCTGTGCGATGAAATACAGCTCGGTGAAGAAGATAGTCCAGCTGACAAAAGAAAAAAGGAACGGGACCAGGAGGCTTCGAAAGCTGGGGAGGTCCTCATAGAAAGACTCGATGGAGTCATCCATGTAGCGTTGTATGAACTGGAAGACCTGTGTGTGGAGCAGTCTTTGGAAGAGATGTTTTGATGACCTCTGTCTGAGGAAGAATATAAAGAGAATGGTGATGCTAAACAGCAGGAGCAGAATGAAGAGTAAAAGAAACGGGTGTCCTCCGAGGAGGAGCAGGCCGCCGATCGAGCCCAGTAGAAACAGGGAGATGTAATCGATGGTGTTGTAGGTGACGATGTTCGCAAGGCATTTCGGCAGAGGGGCATTGCTTTCGTTTTTGAGATACAGGGCGCGGAGGAAGTTGCCTAAACCACCAGGGGTGATGAAACCGTAAAAGTAGCCGATGAGATGGTTTTTAAGTGAGTAGGTGAAGCTGACGTGGATGTTTTGTCGTTTCAGAATCATTTGCCATTGGATGTTGATGAGGACCAAAAGGATGGGAAGAGCAAGAAAGCTAAGGGCTGCGTAAAGGGGGTTAATGGTGGAAAACACTGTAATGATTTTTTCTATATTGAACCTCCAGAGAACGTAGAGAAGAAGGATTATGCCGGCGACGGGGAGTAATTTTTTCCAATCCATATGTATGTACTGGGTACAGCATCGTGATGGCTTATGTAGATTTTGCTATTCTCTTGTTTAAGACCTATGTCTCAGTTCGTATTAAGGATATTAACGATTCATTCCATGGTTGTGTGATCGTTGTTTCTTCAATTTCTATGGTGTCCTTTGTCAGTGTTTCCTAGTTAGATAATTACATGACCGCCCCTTTCGGCCGATAAAAAAAGTGCAACCCCAAAAAGAAAATCTGGCACTCTTAAGTAATCCTGATGTCTTTTACAACACTCCGTAAATCTGCCCGTGGTTCCAGATCAATATTTTTAGCAGTCAAGATGAGCAGTTCCTGGGAGAATAGCGGAACAACCATGACATCATCAACTAGTGCAATCCTGAACCCTTCTTGTAACAATTGCAATCGTTTTTCAGAGTTCATCTCATGAGACGCAGCTGCCCCTAACCGGTCCACCTCTGCGTTTGAGTAGTATCCGCTGTTATAGATACCAAGATGATCTCCGACGGACCGAATAAAAAGGTCATAAATCCAGCCACCATCCACCGAGATTGTTCCCCATCCACTCACATACATCGACGTATTCCTCTCAGAAAAAACCTTCTTATCAAATTCATCGATTGAGAGATTATTCATAATGACATGTATTCCGACCTTGGAAAGCTGCTCGGTGATAAGCCGGCAGTTCTCTGCGTTATAGTCAAATCCTTTGGTGATACAATCCATCACAATGTCGAACCCCTGATCATATCCTGCTTCTGCTAAGAGTTGTCTGGAGGAGTTTACATCATACGGCAATCGTTCTATCTGTGGATTATACCCGAAGATAAAGGGGGTAATGAACTGGGATTCAGGTTTTGCAAGGCCTTTAAACGGACCATTGATCAATGGAACGATATCGATTGCTTGATAGATCGCTTTTCTCACCCTAAGATCAGCCGTAGGGTTCTTGCCGTCAGGAAATCCATAGCTTTTATTTTCCCTCATATCAAATCCGATGACATAGTTGGATAGTGGAGGGTACTTCACCACGGTTATGTTTTTCTCTTGCGCGATTTGAGTAAATTTTTCATCGACATTATATTCTGCAATATCAATGGACCCGAAGCGAAGCGCATTGAGTCGCTCTTCATCATTTTCGATTGCTTTGAACACCACGGTTTTAATTTCAGGTGTTTCTCCCCAGTATTCATCAAACCGCTCTAATGTTGTATAGTTCTCAAGTGCATAGTCTGCTAATCGATATGGCCCAGTTCCAATCAGCTTTGGCTCGTCAGGTTGTCCAGTTGTGCTTTTGCAATAGATGATCCCGGTGTGAGCCAAGCGTGAAAGAAGACCGGGACTTGGTTCATACGTCTTGAATTCGATCGTGTAATTATCAAGGACAGTGATGTCACTTATGATCAAATCAAAGCCGTGATAGGCAGCCTCAAAGGTGTATCTGACATCCTCTGCGGTAAAATCATCCCCATTATGGAATTTTACTCCCTGACGAAGGCTAAACCGCCAGGTGAGGTTATCAGGGTTATTCCATGATAATGCAAGAGCAGGAATGATGCGGAAATTTTCATCAAATTCAACAAGTCCATTGAAAATATTAGGAATGATCGTCCAGAAATTACCATTGGTGACATCCAGTGGATTGATACTCTCTACCGCTAAAACTCCCCATATGAGAGAATCCTTTTTTGGTTTGTTATCATTGTCGACGTCTGATGTTCGTATACACCCGGTGCACAACAACAGCAGGAGGACAAAAGATATGAATATTATTTTATTATTTGATCGATTCTCTGACATAGGCTTTGCGCGTCGATATAGTAATGCGACTCCCCATATGATTATTGATAATGTATTTTTATCAATAGTCAGTTGAAATAGAATAAGGAGCCTGCTTTTAAGATATACGTCGATTTACGGCATGGGTTCACATTCCTTGCATTGCATTCTTCAACAAATTTTAAATCAAAGAAATTATTAATCGTTTTACATGAAACGAGTTTTTTACGGAGCCGCTATACAAGGTTCGAGGGAGAGAAAAGAACGCTCTGAGGTTCACGAATTTTTTATTAAGACCATTAAAAAACTGGGTTATGGGGTATATACTGAACATACTACAGGTAAGACTTACGAGGAGGCTATACAAAAACTTGAACATGCGATCGGTCAGCTTCCTAAAGATGAATCACAACGAAAAATATATGTGCGGAACAAAATGATTGAAGGAATCGAAGGCGATATTGAGGCAGCAATCTTTGAAGTATCTACTCCAAGTCTGGGGACTGGAATAGAAATTGCTCATGCTTATTTAAGACCAAGATTAGGATTATCTTCCATTCCGGTATTGGCATTATATGAAAAGGATTATTGGCCAAATAAATTATCAACAATGATAAAAGGTATATCTGCAGAGAATGTTCCGTCCTTTACTTTAAAAGAGTATGAAAATTTTGATGGCGTACAGAGAATCTTACATGACTTTTTCATAAACCTTAGATAAGATATTATCGGCTTTTTGGTGTTCATTTCTCTCCCCCTGCACAATTTTTATCCCTCGTCGCAATTACACCAAAAAAATAAGGTATTTAGAGCGAGAAACGATTCATCAATGAGAGTGATTATGCAAATCAAATATCCTGAGATTGGGATCTGTGGGCTTTCTTGCAGACTTTGTCCAATGTATAATACCGGGACAGAGAGTAGATGTCAGGGGTGCAAGAGTGCAACAAGAATTGCTGTTGGTTGTCCATTTATCACGTGTGCGGTAAAGAAAAAAGGAATTGAATTCTGCTGGGATTGCCAAGAGCATAAGACCTGTGAAAAGTGGGAAAGACACCGAGAAGCCGGTAAAAAGTTTGATTCTTTCAAATGTTATCAAAAACTTGAGGATGATATTTCGTTTATCCAAAAGAACGGGATTAGTGCTTTTGAAAAAATACAGAAAAACAGGGAGCAGCTGCTCAAAGCGATGTTAAAAGATTTTAATGAAGGGCGTTCAAAAAGTTATTACTGCATCGCCGCAACGGTTTTAGAAATCCAAGAACTTACAGATGCAATGAACCAAGCAAAAAAAGAGTCAGATGGGTTGGACCTCAAAGGTAAATCAAAGGTGCTTCATTCGATCTTAGACGAAATCGCTGGAAAGAAAAGGTATTGCTTTAGGTTGAGGAAATGAACACATTTGCTATTATTTACTTCACTTTAGATCGATCATCATCCAACGGAGGCAAATCTTTATCAACGTTCAAAAATTCCCATCAATGATGGTCTATTCAAATGGAAAAGTAGCAGGAATATTTTTTTTCATTGCTGCATCTCAGTTTGTTCTGGGATTGATTGTGGCAGAGGCTCTGTTTCCCGGCTACAGCATATCGACCAATTACATAAGTGATTTAGGCGTTGGACCATCCTCAATGGTTTTTAACATGTCCATCTTCCTTACAGGATTGCTATCGATAATTGGTGTTTATTTTTTCCAACGTACCTTCAACCATAAGGTGATGACCATTGTGCTTATTATCACAGCAGTAGCAACAATGGGGGTGGGAATATTTACTGAGAACAGTGAACCAATGCACATGATCACTTCTTTTTTTGCATTCCTCTTTAGTGGATTGTCAGCGATAGTCTCCTGCAGGATAATGAAATATCCGTTCAACATTATTGTGACTTTCCTTGGGCTGATAAACTTGTCAGCGTTGATTCTCTTCATAGGAAATATCTACCTTGGTCTAGGTGTAGGTGGAATGGAACGTATGATTATGTATCCAACTCTTATTTGGATGATAGGATTTGGTAGTTACTTAATTGCATTGCCTGAAAAATCATGAAGTGTGTTCACAAATACGAGCTCGATTCTTCCTCTACGAGTCTATGGGGTTTTTTCGTAATTATTTAAAGTTAAACCCGACGGGTTTATTAGTGTGGCTTTGCACCTCTGGCGATAGTGCCCTAAGTAGGCTCCATTGTCAAGGGTTAAAAGCCCTCAACTCTCTTATTTTTATCATGCTTTAAGCATATATCACCGATTCCAGGGATATCGATTTGAAAATGACAGATAGCTCGTTTAAAATATAATATAAAAAGACATTGACATCAGCACAAAACATTAGTTTTTATAGTAATTGCCTAGATAAAAATTGTACACATCTTTAAATAGGAGTTTTTCGTATTAATATATGGAGTAAAAGTGATTAAATAATATGGTTAAGAAAAAAAGATTAGCCGTTTTCGCAAGTATTCTAGTTATTGGTTTTGTGCTTCTTATTGGGTTTTATTGGTCTGGGTACATCGTATTTAATGGTCCCATTCCTTCTTTTAACCCGAGTCCCACTAATCCTTCAGATGTTCCTTCTGAAACAGAGAAGACAACAAAGTTGAGCATTGAAAATATTAAAGGGAGATTCAATAAAATTTATGTTGACATTAAGAACATCGGCGAAAAGGATGCAATAAAAGTCAATTGGAGTATCTCTGTTACTGGTGGTATCCTCAAACGAATTAATATACTCACAACCGGTACAATTGATTCCCTTTCGGCGAACATGGTGAAAACGATAAAAACCGATAAATTTTTCCTAGGATTTGGAAGAATTAATATAGAAGTAACCGTGGAAGCAGCCCAGATTTCCCCGTTTACAAATACAGCACGTGGTTTCATTGTTTTTTTCTTTCTTATAGGAGTAAGAGTTTGATATCATCTTTCTTTTTAATGTTGTTCTTTTTTTGATTTCATTTCTCTATATATCCTTCTCACCAAAAACAGGCATCCAACAGCTCAAGGCGCTGTTTCTATCTGAAGAACCAATATTTCTCAGGTAGTTTCAACGAACCTTCTTTTTTGTTTTTGTCGCATATCCCGTTGATGTTCCAGTGTCGAAATAAGATCCAAGAGGTGTTGTATTGTGGATTTTTCGAGGGGAAAACACTGCTTCTGTGGGCAGTCCTCATCAAGGATCGCACAGTTGTTGTCTTTATCGTAGACTACTGGATAAAGGGTACATCCAACCGGTCTTTGATGATAGATGGTGCAGCATGTTCCGTCATGGAACACGCAACGACCGTTGTTGTTCTTCAGCTGTAGCCATCCGTCATGCTCTGTAACGAAAAATCGGTAGTCGTATCCTTTCTGTTGAATGGTTTCAATATCGCGATATGAAAGAATCATGTTCGTTTCGATACAACATTGTGCGCATTTTGTTTCAAGACAGCAGTTCGACATATCGTATCAGCCCAAATAGTCTGTAGTGTTAAAAACCATCCCATGTTACCTATCTTCTTTGGTAACAAGAATTCATACTGATAAAAGGGAGGAAAGGGGAAGTTGAAGAGTAAAAAAAAGGATTTCATATTCTAACTCTGCAACCCCCAAAATAAAATATCTTTTCGATTTATAAATGTTTCTCAAAAGGTCTATATACTAGCCTTGAAGGGGCAGAATGCGAAACATTTATAACATTATATGGGATTGTGAATCCCAAGTCTCCAAGATATTGAAAGGTAATAAAAGAGCTGAAAAACAAGCTCTTATAGAATCAATACATCATGGGGGAAAACGATTATGGCTAAAAGTAGCAAAAAACAAATAGACCAAGACGAGAAGCGAGTAATCGAGCAGTTGCAACGAAATTCAAATGAAAGTATCGATAAAATTGCAAAAACCTGCGGATTTTCCAGACAGAAAGTGTGGCGTATTATAAAACGTTTGGAGAATAACAAAACAATCTGGGGCTACACAGCAGTGCCAGACAAGGAAAAACAAGGTGTCCGCCACTACATCATGCTGATCAAACGATCGAACGAACCAGCAGGCGACATCATCGAAAACGTCATCGATGGATTCAAGAAATACGCAGGAAAAAATCTTGGTGTGTTCGTTCAAACCGCCTGCATGCTCCAAGGTGAATATGACATGCTGATGTGTTTTACTGCTAAAGACATCAGCGTTGCAAAACGATTCACGGAGTTCATCAACAAGAAATACTCCCCCTACATCAGCAACATCATGATGCTTGAGGATATCTTCTCCATTCGAATCAGCGGGATGATGAATCCGAAAGTCGATGATGTCAAAGAATTCTTCAAAACAGCATAATCCACCTAAGGGCGATGCCCTTCCCATTCTTTTTTTTATACAATTTTGATACAGAAATGATAAACTAAGGAAAAATTTTACATGTTTTTTTGAGAACCGGGGCGACAGAAAATGAAGAGAAGGGGTCTAAAAAGTCTGGGAGGAAAAGAATGAAAAAAAGATTTTTCAATTCAATTCTTTAGACCCCCTCACCATCCCCAGAATGAAGAACAGGTACATAAATATAACTCCTGTTTTAGACACTCAAATAAAAAAAAATTGGGAGGCCTCTTTCAGAAAAGAGCTCCGTTATCACCACAACATGATGGCATTAATGATGGATCAGACCAAGCGAGGTAAGCTCTTGCGACAGCTTCTCCACGGCAAGGGAGACATCAGTGATCTTTCGCGCCCCGGTGCACACGATTTTGCCGGAGCCGAACAGCAGCATCGCAACGCGCGGCTCTTTGATCCGATAGACAAGCCCGGGGAACTGCTCAGGCTCGTACTCAACGTTTTCCAATCCGAGTGCCATGGCGACTTCGTTGAGGTTCAACTCGCCACCAAGATCGGATATCGCCACGATGTTCTGAATGACGATCTCAGGGTCCTTATAGACCTCGACACCTAACTTCTTCAGTTTTTCAGCAATGATATTAATCGTGGTTCTGACATCCTCAATGTTCTTCGCACCAGTACAATTTGCTTTTCCGCTTCGGAACAGCAGGGTAGCGGTTTTTGGGCTGGTCAATCGATACACCAGTCCAGGAAACTGCTCAGGTTCATATTCTGCTTCTTCCAATGATTGTGCGATAACGTCCAAATCCAGTTTATCAGAAAACGACGTTGACGCGACAATATTTTCTACGATTACTTCTGGCATACATTTTCCTCCGTTTTTATCCCAAATGATAACAGTTTCTCCAACATTTTATCAATGGCAACAGTAACGTCTTCAAGCCTCATTCCGTTGCAGACAATCTTCCCCGAATCAAACAGTAGTATAACTGTGTTTGGGTCATCTCCTTTATATACCAACCCAGGGAAAATTTTAGGGTTATAATCCTCGATTTGCAGGGATTTGGCAAGACTGCGCAACTTCAATTTCTGATGCAGATCAGACGACCCAGTGACGTTCTGAACCGTAATCTCCGGTGTCTCCTGCATCTTGACACCGACGACCTTCAGACGATCCACAATCATTTTCACGACGTCGCTGGCCTCATCCATGCTTTTCGGCCCGGTCACTACGACAGTTCCGCTGGAAGATAGCGTCGCCATCGAACGCGGGTTAGTAAACAGCATCACCAAAGCAGGGACATCATCAGGATTGTACTGTGCATCAGGGAGAATTGCAGCAAGTTTAGGTAAATCCAAGGAGGATGAAACTGAAAAGGATACGATTATGTTTTCCACCTGGACCTCGGCCATAAGAATATCTCCCTCCTTGAAGTATATAAAGGCTTTTTATAAACATTTCGAAAAAGCTAGCTTAGACAAAAATATCCTATAAACCGGTTATGGATAGTCTGATTACCGTCTGCTTTTCGTAGTCCTTCACTTTAAAACATATCCTTAGAACATCATCGTTTTTTGTGCGAATGCTTAACCACCTCGTTGAAGAGGTCGAGAATAAAAATAGACAACACCGGCATTAAGGAAAAGCATCGTTAAAATAATACCAATAGGCAACAAACGAAAAACCCCTGATACTTCTTTTCCATTAAACAATATATACACATAAAACAAAAGTGCAGAATAGATAGGTACCGCAGATATTAAAAAGCGTAATTTTAATAGTCTCATGTCACGCTTCTTCGTCTTATAAACCATGTAATACGTTATTGATAAAACAATCATCCCCACCCAGAGGATTAATAAACTTATTAAGGGATAGTTGAACAAATTAAGAGTTAAATACCATACAAAAAGTAAGCAAAGTGTTATGATTACAGATACTATGTCCTCTTTTTTGATTTCCATTTTATCAACGCGTCCGCTGTTTCTTATTCAGAAT
>DQIQ01000036.1 GCA_003942085.1 Thermoplasmata archaeon
CGAAGTGAGAGACCCTGTTTCATATTTGTCACCAAATTAGAGGGCAGGGGGCATTTAACCCTGGCTCATAGAACCGCAAGTCGGTATTCATTTTTAGGACCGTCCAACAGGAGAAAAATGGTTAAAAGTGCCGCAGGAGGGGATCGAACCCTCGACATCACGGTCTTCAGCCGTGCACTCTCCCAGCTGAGTTACCGCGGCAAAAAAAGATATAAAAATATTTTTTTAACCGAGCTCTTTGACAATGTCGTTGATGGTTTCTTGCATTTCTCTTAGTTTTGCTTTGAGCATTGGTGTTGCCTTGTTGACAGACTCAGTGGTGACCGCTCCTTGCGGGGACGGCTCGATAAGTCCTTCCTGCTCCAGTATCCTCAATGAGTATCGCACCATATGCTGCGGGTGCTTTGTAAGTTCAGATAATTTGATAATACCGGCAGGTTCGTTCTGTTTCAGTGTTTGAAGGACAAGCACATGCCTTTTTAAAATATCGAGCTCAGTCTCGATGACATTGGTAAGCACAATTCTTTCTTTTTTTTCCGGTTTCATTAAAAAACCCCCAATCCTTCGATACTTGTTAACACACGTAATATAAGTTCCTATATTTAAAATCTCTTTAATCTTCCAGATGATATACGATTGGCTTATCGTAAACTACATTAGAACGGACGTCTTATCTATCAAGGATGGCTCAGTATCTCATTACAAAATGGTTCGGTACTTTTCTGTGCGATGAAGCCGGAATACAAAAAGATATTCTGTTCCCGAAACATGAAAAAGAAATAGTGCAACGTCTCCGCGAAATCGAAAATAATAACATCCTTGAAGAAGAAAAAAAGATTGTAAAAAATACAGAGGTCATTGTAAACGAGAAACGTCTGAAGCAACTCGGTACCTATGATCATGAGGAACCCTTTTTCAAGACAATATCTATAGATCCGCAAGAGTACGGGTTTTCCCAGGAGCTCTTCCATGGCACATCATTACTGCTTGCGCAGCAGCGAGTCGATGAACAATTACAATCAGAGGATTTACAGCTCATACAGATGGTCAACGCACTTGATGACCTCATTCAGACTGCGAACCTCTTATCAGAGCGTCTCAGCTGCTGGTCGTTGCTTCCGACATCAAAAAAGAAAGTAAAGCCTTTTGAAAAAACACTGTCCGCGGTCAATGATGAAATCTTGCGGCTACAAGATCAGATCGAAATTGATATGAAAGTGATTGCCCCGAACACGAGTAAAATTATCGGGCCGCTCATTGGTGCACGCCTTATTGCTTTGGCTGGTGGACTACAAAAGATGGCTTTGATGCCAGCGTCGACCATTCAGATCCTTGGGGCTGAGAAAGCCTTGTTCCGTTTTAAGAAAGAAGGTGGAAGACCACCTAAACATGGTGTCATCTTCCAGCATCTTTCGATTAACTGTGCACCAAAAACAGAACGCGGGAGAATAGCGCGACTTCTCGCCACAAAAATTTCCATGGCAGTAAAGGCAGATGTCTTCACCAAGCGGGATATCACTGACCAACTTTTACAGGATATCGATAAAAGGCTTCAAGAAATAAGGAAAAAATGAAGCGATTGTTGGAATAACTCGTTTTTATTCCTCTTGCTGGAGGACCTTTAACTGCATATCTTGTAGTTCCTTGATATATTTATCAAGCTGTTGTATCGCAGTTAACAGCTTGTAGATCTCCTCATCTTCTGGCGCTGAGGGGACTGCAGATTGTGGAAATTTCTCTTTCTTTTTATGAAACTCAGAAGTGTCGTATTTCTCCTTTAAGAAATCACGGGTGGTTTTCAAGCATTTTATCTGTTCTGAAATCTCACTGAATTTGTTCATCTTTTCCATTCCTCTTTACAAGCTTTTTTTGTGTGGAGTGCAACCTCTACTGTAATGAGGATTGAGATAATAATAGTTTTGGATGATGCTGGGGATTTTTATTATATTGATTCTCTTGTTTTTACTGCCATCCCCTGATGGAACGAAAGCATTTCATCCCGGTTTAGTAATGTTCGACCAACTGCCAGAAGCGTATCGTTCTTATCGACAATCAAGCATTCATCATATGGTCGTAGGTCCGGGTCGCAGTCAGCAACGAACTTCGCAAACACACTTTTTCCTTCTTTCACAAACGGTACTGCATCATCGATAACAACCACCCGCAACAGTGGATGTTTGAAGCTCTTGTGCAGACGATGACCACCCTGCAGTTTCAATGTAAACAACCCGTCTTCCGCACGCATTGAAAGCACATGATGTCCATCGCAGATGATGTTTCTAATTTTCCCGGTTCTTTTTGATTTGATGATGGTGATTTTTCCGCTTAACAGAGCTTCAGAGGCACCGCGTCCGAACTGCATATCTGAAACCGCTGAGATACGTCTCTTGTCAAAGTCGATATCGAGAGTGTGGGATTTATCTTCTTCCAACATAAGACAATGCTCCCATTGAATCACGTCTGTATCTTTGAGGAATCTCTCAACGGCGTGTTGAACTATTTCCTTGGTCTCTTGATCAACAGTTGCTGGGAACACCGATTGTGCAAGTGGATACATCTCATCGAGTTCAAAGGGAACAGGGCCAATGGTGGAATGAACGACGCAATTGACATTTTTCTGTCGAAGGATATTTTTCAGCTCCTGAGAGTAAAACATCGAATAAGGTTTTGTTCCTTCAGGGAACAGTACGGTGGTCTTGAACAATGGTTCAAATCTGGTGAGTAACCGGGTATGATATCGATATATCGTCGGGCGATAAATCGTCTGTGGACCGGTATAAAACATCGCGGTTTTTTTACTGGTCGGCTCATAGTGTTCAAGCCAGGCCACATGGTCCGGTTCTCGTAATACCTGTAATGCTTCAGAGAGGAACGGATTTGCTGATGCGCGTTGCTCCACAAGCTCCCACAGCCAGCCTCCTTGTATTGCTGCTCGGATCGTCCGTAGCTCAGCGAAGCTTATATACAGATTATGCAACGCTAGCTGTACTGTCCGTTCGCTCGCATCAAGTGCTTTTAATTCTGATACGGTATATTTTGAGCATACTGGACAACAGCAGGGCAGTTCGGTGAGATCATCGAACTTCTCAGTTCCCCATTGAAAAATCATGCGTCCGTCATTTGCGTACTTTGCGTATGCAGATGAATCGAAGAAATCACAGCCGAGGGCGACTGCAAGTGAAAAGATGAGGGGATGGCCAGCGCCGAACAGGTGCACCGGTTTGGATGGGTCCAGACCTCGTTTCGCCGCAAGGATGCATCGGGCCAGATCAGCGTATCGCTGGTTCTCCATGAGAGGGACGACACCGCCGATCGGGTAGAAATCAGCATCAAGTGCACTGAGTTGTCGCGCACAGTGTTCTCGAAGTTCTGGGTACACGGAGCCTTGTACAGGGCATGCGAGAAGCATCTCTCTTTTATGAGGAGTACTTTTTTTTGCTCGCTCGATCGTCTCTTTGACTCCTTTTGTCGCTTCATCCTTTGTTTGACCGGGAGTTCCAAAGACATCAAGGATGGTGCCAATATCGCTGCCGATGTCTCTTTGGAATTGCACAATTTCTACCGGATCGAGTGTGACGTCACCATAAACATAACTTTGAAACGTCCCTGAGTCAGTCATGATAGATCCGTTAAAATCGATGAGTTTGTGCACACCTGACTGTAATGCGAGCTCTTTTAATGCTGGACTTTTATGGATTATATAGGCGTTTGTGATAAGTATTTCAACGCCAAAGCGTTTTTTCATTTCCTTTGGTGTGATTATCATCTTATTTGGATTGATCACGGGAAGGAGGTTTGGTGTGGTCACACTCCCATGTTTTGTCGTGAATTGACAAACACGTCCTGCCGCATCTCGTTCCTTGATTTCAAAGGTCATTTTTTCAACGGTCTCGTAAAAGCAGCATCCTATTTAGGTTTTAGTGCCGATAGTGTTCAACGGAAAACAGGTGATTTCAAATTATTCAATATATATTACTATATTTTACTAACATCCTTGTACTAACATCCGAAGTTATAAATTCTGGGTTTAAGCAATCTGAATCGGGTCCAGAACTCTTCGTAATGTCGCAATCGCAGAAAGTGACGCCATGTAGCTGGACTGCGGGTTGTTCGGATTGGGCATATTCTCCACCTCGGCCCGAAGCCTGCCGAACCGACCATGGGCGAGGATCTTGTGGCTAATCCTGGTTTCCACCGGGTCAGCGACGATTTCGACTTTTGTTTCATCAAAGCCGACACCAGCAAGGGAAAGACATGCAGCAACGTTAATATTCCGCGGGAACTGCTTCACGGCGTCCCTGGCTGTTCCCTTGAATATCATCGTACGCTTCTCGACGGATGTGCCAAGAGATGCTGGGGGTTTTGTGGTAACCAATGTGACGCTGTCCAGTTTTTCGATGCTTGCTGCTAAAACACCATCGATACCACAGACGGCTCCTGAAGGAAGATAGATTTTACAATGGTTTTTCCGGGCAAGGGTCTCAAGTTTTTTCCGTAGCGTATCATTAAATAGGCTGCCGATGCTCATGATGATCAAATCCTTACCTGCTTCAAGAACCTCTATTGCATATTCAGTCACCGCTTGTTGTGACGCTGCCTCAAAGACGCAATCAACATCCTCTAAAAATTCATTCACTGGTTTTACTGCTGCTTTTCTCAACAACGCACAAAGCTTTGTCGCTGCTGCATTGTTGATATCGAACAGGTAGATTTTCTCGATGTCTTTCATGGTGTCTGCTGCTTTTGCGACATCTGTTCCTATTGCGCCACAACCGATAATGCCAAGTTTCATAAGTGGGTTCTCCCAAAACCTTTAAACAGGAATTCACTATAAAAAATATCGTTATGGACGAACTCGATCGGTTCCTTAGTGAAGATTTAGGGAAAAAAGGAGATATCACCTCGAATGCGTTGTTTACCAATCAAACGGCAAACGCTCGTATTATCGCAAAGGAGGATTGTGTTGTCGCTGGTCTGGAAGAAGCACGACTCCTTTTCACCAAAATAGGCGTAACGGCAACATTGTTTATTCAGGACGGATCCGCGGTCGAGAAAGGGAAAACAGTTATGGAGATCTACGGATCGGTCCGTTCTATATTAAAAGGTGAGCGGCTTGCGCTCAATATTATTGGCAGGATGAGTGGGATTGCAACTGAGACAAAAAAAATAGTGCAACGATGTAAAAGGATTAACCCGAAGGTAATGGTTGCGGCGACGCGAAAAACAACGCCGGGGTTCCGGTCTTTTGAAAAAAAAGCAATCGTCCTTGGCGGTGGAGAACCGCATCGCTACGGGTTGTTTGATGCTGTGCTTATCAAGGATAACCATCTGAAGATGGTCGGATCCGTTGAAGAAACTATCAAGACGATGAAGAAAAAGTTACCCGGTAAACCAATTGAAATTGAAGTGGAAAATGAATCAGATGCGCTGTCTGCCGCGCAGCTGAACGTTGAGGTTATCATGCTTGATAATATTGATCCCGAGACAGGGGAACGTATCTCGCGAAAGATACGTAATATCAACTCTGGCATTCTCATCGAAGTATCAGGGGGAATCACTGCAAAAAACATCGAGAATTACGCCGCATTTGCCGACCGCATCTCTCTTGGGTATCTGACGCATTCGGTGAAGAATAAAGATTTTTCTTTGGAAATATTTAAGAATTGAAATTCCCTTACAATATTGGGAAAAAATAATTCTCTAAAATGATGGGGTTTTGTTGTGAGGATGGTGGTTTGATAAATGAGGAAGATTATTGAAGAGGTAGTTGCAGCTGAGGAAGCAAAAGATCAAGTCGAAGACCAGATAAAAGAGGAAGATAAAAAGAACGTGGGGGTACCTGCGACAAAGCGCGATCCTACGTTGAAGATCTCTGGTGTGAACGATGAGGATTTAGAAAAAGTGCTGCAAAGCCTGACGACGACGATTAAGGTGGTTGGTTGCGGTGGCGCAGGAACGAATACGATCACCCGATGTTTCGGGGAAGGAATCAATGGCGCTGATCTTATCGCGATCAATACCGACGCACAACATCTCCTGTTGGTGCAGTCTCCATATAAGATTCTTATTGGGCGGCATTTGACCCGTGGTTTAGGGGCAGGGTCGCTTCCACAAATAGGTGAAGAGGCAGCAAAGGAAAGTGAACAGGACATCCGTGATGCGATTACCCCATCGGATATGGTATTTGTTACTTGTGGTCTTGGTGGTGGAACCGGGACCGGATGCGCTCCGATTGTGGCACAGATTGCTCGGGAGGCTGGCGCGCTCACCATTGGTGTCGTTACGCTCCCTTTCTCTGTTGAAGGTCATGTGCGGATGGACAATGCAGATGCCGGGTTGAAACGACTCAGAGAGGTCTGTGACACAGTCATTGTAATCCCCAATGACAAATTGCTCGATATTGTTCCAAATCTTGCTTTGAACGCAGCATTTAAGGTCGCTGACGAAGTCCTGATGCGCTCGATTAAAGGGATCACGGAGATGATCACGATGCCAGGGTTGGTGAACCTTGATTTCGCGGATTTGAAGACCGTGATGAAACGTGGTGGTGTTGCGTTGATTGGTCTTGGTGAAGCAGAGGGTGATAACAAGGCAGTTGATGCAATCACCGAAGCATTGAACTCCCCATTGTTAGAGGTGGATATCACCGAGGCGACCGGTGCTTTGGTCAATGTCACGGGTGGCAATGATATGACCCTGCGAGAAGCAGAAAAAGTTGTCGAAGAAATCTACTCAAAGATCGACAAGAACGCACGGATCATCTGGGGAACGACCATTGATCCAACCATGAAGAAATCAATTCGAGCCATGTTGGTGATCACTGGTGTGAAATCTAAGCAGATCATGGGTCCTACGGAAAGGTCTCGAGACGAAAAAGAGTTTGGCATTGATTTTGTCTCTTAAAAAACCGCCAAATTATTTATATATACCTTACCATTTGACCCTTACGTATCACAGGTGTCAAGAGTGAACGAAGAACATAAAGGTTTCCTGGCTAAAGCTTGGGCTGTGCAGCATAAGATAGAGGAGCGTCAGCAACGCATCGGAAAAGGTAAATACGGTCGAGTCTTGAAGATGGCACGAAAACCCACGAACGAAGAGTATGAAAAAACAGCGAAAATCACTGGTTTAGGAATGATGTTGATCGGGGCATTGGGTTTTGTTATCTACATTTTTCGGGAACTCGTTGCACCCTGGATACTTAAGGCACTTGGCTATTAAGATGGTTGGTCGCAGGTATGGAGAATACGAGTTCTGAACACACTGACACCGAGGTTTCTTCTATATTTACTATTAAGACGCAGGTGGGAAAAGAGCAGAATACCGCTGATTTGATTAGCAGCAGGGCAAAAAAAGCGAAATTGAACATCCCCTCTATTCTGGTCACCCCGGATTTACGCGGATATATTTTCGTGGAAGCTTTTGATGAAGAACTGATTAAAAATATGATAAAGTCGATTTCCTATGCGCGTAATATGCTTGAAGGGAGCATCCCGATAGAGCAGATAGAACATTTTCTCGCCCCGACCTCCGCGGTCGCTAAGATTACTGAAGGCGATCTTGTGGAGATGATCGCAGGTCCCTTCCGTGGAGAGAAAGCAAAAATCACGCATATCGATTATTCAAAGGAAGAAATCACAGTCGAGTTGTTGGAATCCATGGTTCCTATCCCGATTACAGTTCGTGGAGAACAAGTCAGGATCATTAGACGGAAAGAAGAAGACAAAAAAAGAGAAGAAAGAAAGGAGTAAGATAACATGCCCGAAGTCATTGAAGCACTTGTTGACGGTGGAAAAGCATCTGCAGGCGCACCACTCGGCCCGGCATTAGGCCCGAAGGGTGTCAACATCATGCAAGTCATTAGCGCGATTAATGAAAAAACGAAACAATTCCAAGGGATGAAGGTCCCGGTCAAGATTATTATAGATCCGAAGACGAAGGGTTTTGAAATCGAGGTCGGAACACCACCGGCAGCCTCCTTGATTCTCCGTGAGGTAAAAGCGGAGAAAGGGTCAGGGACTCCATCGAAGACGAAAATCGGCAATCTCACGGTCGATCAGGCGGTGAAGATTGCGAAAATGAAGTTCGACACGATCCTTGGCAAGGACCTGAAGCATAAGGCTAAGGAAGTCATCGGCACCTGCACATCGATGGGGGTCACGGTCGAAGGGAAAAAACCTAAGGAAGTTCTCAAGGAAATCGATGAAGGGAAGTTCGATTCTAAATTCGTATAAAACTATAAAGTCAACGAGGTAAACAGTAACCTACACTGTTTTCTTCTATTTTTAATCTCTCTGTTTTCGTAATAATTCTAGCTTTTCAGCGATATTTTTCCTTTCGTATACGGTCTGGTTTGTTTTAAGCAGTCCCGACAGGTAAAGTTTATGCTGTATCCTTCCGGATGCATGAAGATATCAGGGCTCTCCCATTCGTATTCACTTCCACATCGTTTGCAGAGGATTTTCATGGTATCATCCCTTTTTCCTGTATTTCTTTAAATAATTGTCACGTAAAAACAAGGCATCCTTTATAAAGATATTCCAGGGTGTTTCTTTTGGTTTTTTTAGACTGTTTTTATAAAATTTAGACTCTGTTTATATTAACCTTTTTTGACATTTATATTGTTCAAGTAATATTTTTTGTTTATTAAGTCATCCAAAGAGCACGAATCACCTATTTTTTATCTATAAAAGAATATTTTTGGAAAAAAAACAAAATTTATTTGCATCAAAACATTTAAATCTAAGAAGCACTATTAAGAATATGGAAGTATATATAAAAGATAAGGAGGCAATATAATAATGGAAAAAACTAATAGTAAAAAAATGTTGGTAATAGGATTAGTACTCCTATTCCTTGGAGCAAGTGCCACAATTGGTGTCAGCGCGTATCGAGCGAACATGAACAATCAAGCCATACCAAGCCCGATTCATCGAGCCTGGGCTGATAGTTTCGACTCTTACACCCTTGGACAAGCATTAGACGGACAAGGCGGGGACGATGGGGGATGGAAAGGCTGGGATAACAATCCAGGAGCCGCTGGAATCATATCCGATGTCGAAACCCATAGCAGCCCCTATTCATTATCAGTACAAGGAGCTACAGATCAAGTCCACGAATTTCAAGAAACCTCTGGTGTTTGGACTTTCACGGCGTGGCAGTTCATCCCTGTGGGTCAATCCGGTGGAACCTACGGTGGAACATACTTCATCATGATGAATAACTACGTCGATGGTGGATCAGCAACAGACAAATGGTCAGTTCAGATACATTTTGATAACGTTAATAATGTTGTTGAATCGGAATTTGACACAACCCCGACTTTACCACTGATCTATGGACAATGGGTTAAATTACGAGTGGAGATCGATCTGAACACAGACTGGTTCCAATTTTACTACAATGAACAACTCCTCGTTGAAAAAGCATGGACCGCAGGAGTGAACAACGACAACATAGGAGATCTTTGCTTTGCTGCATTAGACCTCTTTGCTGATAGTTCCACAACCGTTTATTATGACGACCTATCATTCTTACCACCTGGGGAAGAATTAGTCTGCGACGCAGGCGGACCATACAGTGGTGAAATTAACCAAGCAATTTCGTTCACTGGTTTTGCAACCGGCGGAACAACACCGTACACCTGGGCATGGACCTTTGGTGACAGCGGAACAGCTGCAGTCCAAAATCCAACCCATACCTACACCGCACCTGGTGTCTACAACGTCACCTTGACAGTCACCGATGCCGCATCCGGCACCGCCACTGACACCGCAGTCGCAACCATTATCGCACCACAGCCAGAGCTCGAAATTACTACGATCACTGGCGGATTAGGTGTGAAAGCGGTCGTTAAGAACATAGGCGCTGGAGATGCAACCAATGTGGACTGGACGATTACCCTTGATGGAAAATTAGTCTTCCTTGGAAAATCATCCACGGGCTCAGTTGCAACTATTGCATCTGGTGCAGAATCATCCATCAAAGCAAAATTCATCCTTGGTTTCGGTAAAACCAATATCGTAGTATCCGCAACCTGTGATGAAGGTGTCACCGCAGAGCTCACCAAATCAGCGTTTGTTCTCGGACCGATGGTCATTGGAATTAAGTAAAACCACTTAATTCTCTCTTTTTTTTCTTTTTTTTATTAATTTATTTTTTCAATTTATTAAACTTTTTTTTATGCACACCAAAATTTATTTGTATAAAAACATTTAAATCTAAGAAGTCTAATCTACAATATTGGACGTATATTTTATAAGATAAAAGAAGGAGGCAAAAAGGATATGAAAAAGAAAGCGATAGTAATAGGACTGATATTCCTATTGGGGGCTAGTGTTTTTACCATCACAGCAAGCGCTCAGACCAGCCAGAAAGATAGTATCGGAACCTTGTCAAAAGGTGCTATCTGGTCAGAAAATTTCGATTCGTACAGTGCGGGTTCCCTTTTAGGTGGTCAAGGTGGTTGGTTCCCATGGGGCGATAATCCAGCTGCTGACGCGAACGTAACCAGCGTTCAATCCCATAGCTCAGCCAACTCTGTTGAAATCAAGGGAAATTGTGACATGGTTCATAGATGGGAAAACGTCAACACTGGAAATTGTACATTCCGGGCATGGACGTATGTTCCTTCTGATTTCCAAGGTTCGATTTACATCATTTTGTTAAGTCTGTATAATGGCGATGGATCAAAATGGGATCTCCAGATACACTTCAACTCGGATACTTTTTTGCTTGAGGATTACGACAGTGTCAACTCAACACCCTACGTGATCGACGGATGGGGAGAAGTCCGAGTAGAAATCGATTTTATCAACGACTGGCAAAAAGTCTATTATAATGATGTCCTCTGGCTTTCCAAGAGTTGGACACAAGGGACGAGCAGCGGTGGAGGTGTTCTTGCACTCGACGCAGTAGACCTCTGGGGAGAGAGTGGAACCGCTATCTACTATGATGACCTGTCGGTCTGGGCAGCAGAAGCACCTGTTCTCCCAGAGTTAGAAATCGGTTCAATCACTGGGGGATTTGGTGTCAAAGCATCAGTGAAGAACACCGGCGAAGGAGATGCGACCAATGTCAGTTGGACGATCGCACTTGATGGAAAACTAGTCTTCCTTGGAAAATCATCTATAGGAACCATCCCATCCCTGGCAGTTGCAGGCGAAGAACCGATCAAAGCAAACTTCATCCTTGGTTTCGGTAAAACCAATATCGTAGTATCCGCAACCTGTGATGAAGGTGTCACTGCTGAACTCACCAAATCAGCGTTTGTTCTCGGACCACTAGTTCTTGGAGTAAAATAAACACTCCTCTTTTTTTTTTTCTTTGGTTTTTTCTCACTTTTCAGCATTTAACGCCCTGTAGCATGAACCACTCCGGGTTTTATCATCAAAGCTCTGACATTTGAACAAATCCTCTCAATAAAAACAACACATCAATGTCCATGGCAGCATTAATTATGGAGATGAACATTCAATCAAACCGTAGAGGATGGAGAAGAAAGAAAAATCATTTTGTGGTTTGAGAAAACAATATAATCAAAAGGAGAAAAGATTGTTAAAAAAACATACAAGGCGCTTATTGAGAATATTTATTTCAGTAACGATTATCACAAATGGTTCTCTTCTGAATTGTGCTTCGAACCAATCGGTCTGGAGGTGTCGTAATAACCAGAAATACCTTGATAGCCTAAAGACTCTGAGGGCAGACAGGAATTATTTTATTGAACCCCTCATCATGGCTCTATATCTTTTTCCAGCTCCGTACTTCTTGGAGATGAAGTGCGATTGATTATCGAATCGTGAACGGTTTATTTGATATTAAGAACAAATGGTCCTAACAGGAAGGCAGTCGCTGTTTTTTCTGCATCAGCAACGGTCACGGTAATGTCGATTTGTCCAAGACCAAAGACCATACCTGTAGAAATGTCTCTGCTAGCCCCAGGGGCGATTGCTAGAATAATACCGCTTTTCTTTTGACCAAAGAAAACCTTGCCGTTCAGAGTAATTGTCCAGTTGATATGGGTCCCATTGATGGCCCCAGCGTTTGTTATTTCTGCAGTAATCTTCAAGCCACCGGAAATGGTTCCAATCTCAATAACTGGTCCTACAAGGATATGAATCGTCACCGTATCAGACCATACACTCTCCAATCCTTTAGCATCCTTGGCTTTCACCTTTACCTGATAATCTCCTGCGGCTGACCAGAAATGGGCTGCTTGCACCGTTTGTCCTGAGGTGTACGGACCAAGCCAGTCACTCACTCCAGTCTCCCAGTCCCATTGGTAATACACTTGGTCACCATCGGGATCGGTGGTGATTGAGGAAAACGTGTAGTTAACACCGGTTTTTCCTGAGGAGGGACCAGATGGTACACCAGGTTTTTCTGGCGGATGGTTGACAGGGCCTTCAGTAATCGTCAGAGAGGGATCCCCAAACAGGTTCGTCTCATAGTAAACCCATCGAATACAGGATCGACCTATAATCGGAAGGTTATCTTCTTTTGAATCATGATTCGCCCGCCCAATCTCTGGTATCATTTCACTGTAAACTGCATCCCAGAACTGACGATGCAGCCTCTGTGAGTCCCCATCGGTACTATAGGACCAGAAGAAACCATACCGGGCGTTCCAGATACCGGCGAACGCTGCGTGATCTGTTTTTACGGTAAAATGCTCTGCGATGCAATCACCATTATCAAAACCACCAGCCATACAGCCTTGAGAATAAATAAAACAGGTTCGGTTTGAGGGATTGGTCAGGGCATCGACATCATAGGTACCCATTTTCATGTTATAGTCATATGACGCGTGGCCAAGGTGATTGATGAAATGGACGCCGCTGTTGATAATCGCCATAAGCTCTGAAGGGTCCCACGAGTAACTTGGTGAATCGTATAATTTAATAACATTATAATCACTGCTTGGTATGCCAACTGTGGTATATCCATCATCAGTTGATCCGTTGATTAATTGCTCGATATAGGTTGAACCGTAACTTGCGATACCGTAATCCCCAAGGTATTCAGCCGCAAAACAAGCGTTTTTTAGATAGCCATCATTTGGGTTTCTGTTGATGTAGGCTACTGTTTTTGCAACAAAGTTGTTCACATCAGCCATATTGTCTACGCAGGCACGACCGACGTAGACCTCTGCAATGAGATCGACATCGCCTCCGTCTGTCCCATCATGTGGTTCACCCCAGTTCCCGTCGCCATCATAGTTGTACGGTCCGTCAAGACACGCATAGTAAAGATCAGCAGGCATAGAATCTTCATAATAGGTAGTATTTTCATCCATACCTGAAACCCAAAGGATAGGAGCGGCAACCACTGCGGTGTCCCCGCCGATGAGGACATAGTTCACTCCCCAATCTGTATAGGCATCTCTGATGTAGTTACGGATGGATTCAAGATCGGATCCGCCTATATCGGTAAGTGTTTTAATCACGGTTGAAACGCCAGTCGCATCGTGCGCTTGTTTCAATGACTCAAAACCGCTTTTTAACGCATCGGTGGTAATGATGAGCAGATCGTACTGTTCAAAAGGAAGTGATGAGGGGGTACATTCTTTACTATATTGAAGGGACATCTGGGGATTGTCGACTTTCTGGTTTACCTCATTTCTATCCTGGGAAAAACCCCTGTAAAGCTCAGATTGAATACCTGTATCGACGGTTTTTACGGTGACTTCCAAGGTTTTGTAATAATAGAGAGAACCGGTCACCGGGTTATATTGTACGGGATTCAACAGGAGGACAAGGATCTGATATCCCCGAAAACTGTAGACACCAACCTGGCTGTAAAGTGTGCCTGGATATGCGGCATTAGATTGATAGATTATTTCATTAGGGGTTGGAACCGGCAGGTCTTCTGTTTGTGATAGTGGGATCGCCTGGCTGGTCGGCTCGACCAAAAGGTCTGATCCAATGACGATTTTCTCACCAGGAGTAATTTCTATACTGCTGACCTTCGACAAGGGAGGTAACAGGAGAAATACGCCTTTTGATGGTATCATTGGCTCACCGGCACTACCCGCAGGATAACAATCAGGCAGGCTTACTCGATTATATAGAATTCCTGCAATATCAATAGTCTCTAAGGTCGGACTGTCAAAAGAATAGGTGATGTTGACATCATTATCTTGAGTGTTTTGACTTGACTGCACAAACGCTGAAAATAACATCAAGCACGTCATCGTGGCGACAAAAAACTGCTTCCAAATTTTTTTAAACAGAGTTGAGTTTTTCTTCATAAAATATCCCCTATTATCATATAGATATAAGCGGTCCACATATATAAACATGGCTGATGTGCCGAGTCTTGTTTTATTTGCGTTTCGACAGGAGAGGTGTCCCTGCTGATGCCAATCATCATCCTAAAGGTTTTTTATATCCGTTTAAAACCTCGTTGAACGTACTGCCTGACCGAAAGAACCATGCGGTCTTGTCGATAGGAAAGTGGCATGGTGAGCCCTTCACCCCATGTTTTTTTCTTTTGAATCTCAGAGAGAACCGAATCGATCCGGAGATCTGTTGAATCGACAACCGTATAGGCATATCCTGCATAGATCGGGTTATGAGAATCACTTCCGCCGGTCCCACCTAGATGGAACTCATGGGCGACTTTGGCTGTTTTCAGGTTTGAAGCAGGAACGCTGCAACCGTTGAATACTTCGATTGCCACGACTTTAGTTTGAATTCCTTTTAGTTTTTCTTTTTTGATTCCGGAAAGCATGCGGAAAAGATGAGGCACGACCGGGATGCCACCTCCATCGATGACGCGATCAACAGATTCTTCAATAGAGATACCAGGTTGTATTTCTTCGGAGATATTGAATGCCAGGAGATGCCCATCCTTGGTAGATATCTCCATCCCCGGGATGACCAGAAAATCTTTTGTTACGGTCTTTCGCACTTGCAGATATCCCTTAAGGGTGTTATGGTCGGTTAGAGCCATACCCTGCAGACCTCGTTGTTGAAGGGATTTGATGATATCTGCAGGTGACCCGATCGCATCATTTGAAAAGCAGGAGTGAATGTGTAAATCTAATTTCAACATACAGGAAGCAACCGCTAGTAATTGGTAGGCTTCGTTCGTATTAGAAATTTACGGTTTTACAATCACTGTCCCTGTTGTCTCAGGAGAAAAAATAAAAAGAAAGTGTTAAATAACCCACGAACATTGTGGCGGAATGGGTGAGGCGAACTTATGATATTCGACAAAAACAAACAGTTAAGTACACACCGATTTGGTGAGTTGGAACTCGTTGATCGATCATTGTTTTTCATTTGTGCAAACAGGCGAGACAACTAAATCTACCTCTTCTATTTTTATTATTTTCTTTAAGAAACCTTTTTAAGTATTTACCTCATAACAAATTTATACTCAGAGAAGATTTTTAACCGAGGGTGATGTGGAATGGAGAAATTGGGAATGGATTTGCAAATGTCAATAGATGATAAAAGAGTGAGAAGTGGCATTGAAGGCTTCGATGTGTTGCTCCAAGGAGGTTACCCGCAAGGCAGTGTCACCTTGGTCGCAGGTACTCCAGGCACAGGAAAGACCATCGTATGTTTTCAATATCTTTTTGAAGGTATAAAAAATAATGAAAAATGTTTGTTCCTCACCTCAGATGAACGTATCGACAACCTGATCAATCAAGCAAATAAATTCGGGTTTGATTTTAAACCATCGGTTAAAAACGGTTTGCTCAAATTCATGTACCTTGACCTCGAGAAGCAAACAGTTCATACAGAGATGGAATCAGAGATTCTGACCGGAAAGTACTCACGGGTTGTGCTTGACTCACTCACCCCTCTTTCGGAAACGCCGGTATGGGTGGTGAATCGCGGATCAGAGATCATACCTCTCCTGGATGCCGGGGGAAACGCACAAATCCCTCTTGATTCCATCCAGGCGACACGGATGCATGTCCGCAGAATTCTTCGCATTCTTGAAGATGATGACTGCACCGCTCTGGTGACATCAGAGATAGCAGAAGGATCTCGGAACCTTTCACGGGACTCTGTCTCTGAATTTCTAGTTGACGGCATCCTTGTGCTTGATTTAGATCCATCGATGGACCGCCGCAAGCTTACGGTGCGAAAGATGCGAGGGACGAAGCATACCTTAAAACCCCGTGATATCGAGATAGCAAGCAAAGGCGGCATCCGAGTCCTCTAGATTTGATATTCAGGAGGAAAACATAAAAAGTCGTTGTTTTGTTACCCACCTGTTATGAATGAAAGAATTTTCCCCAGTCCAGTACTCCAAATGGTCGTTGTTTCAAGAGAGACTAGTAACTGTCCGTTGATTTCTGAGATGATCAAGCTTGGTTCGCACTTGCACGAACTCGGACGGTCTGAAAAAGAGACTGGCTGCATCAGCCTTGATTATGGGAAACGCCTGCTGATCAATGCGAAAAACGTCAATATAAAAAAGATGACGCAGCAGGACATCGTGGAAATCGTAGATTATGACCCGCTTAAAAACGTTATGATGGTGATCGGGTCAAAGGACCCAGCGGTAGAAACACCGGTGCACTGGATCATTCAAAAAGCTCGTCATGATATCAACGCGCTGCTTCAGATTAACAGCACCTCGTTGTGCGAGAAATATCAGAACCTATTGCCGATGACAGAACAAGAGACGCGGCCGGCGACACTTGATCGTGCGAAAGAGACGTTAAAGACGCTACGGAACGGAAAAACAATTTTGATAAAAGATGAAGGAATCCTCTTTGCAGGGTTGACCATTAAAGAGATACATGATTCCCTTGATAACTACCTAGGGGTGCAGAAATGAACATCGACGGGAGACAATACCGGGCGCTTTGGGTCGAAGGAAAGGCCATTTCATTCATTGATCAGAGAAAATTACCGTACACCTTTGAAATCTTTACTACAAGATCCGTTGATGATGTTGCGTTTGCTATAAAAGAAATGGTGGTCCGGGGAGCCCCAGCTATTGGTGCCGCGGCTGCCTATGGTATGGCCCTGGGAGAAAAAGAACCTGAAAAATCAGCAGCTCTGTTGCGTTCAACCCGTCCGACTGCTCATGATCTCTTCCATGCTGTCGAGTATATGACCAAAGCTATCGACCACGCGGAGAACGCATTTGATGCAGCATCGACCTATGTTGAATCCATCATAGACGGCTGTAAGAAAATCGGGGAGAACGGAGACATACTAATTAAAGATGAGATGACGATTTTGACGCATTGCAACGCAGGGGCATTAGCCACCGTAGATTATGGGACGGCATTAGCCCCGTTACGAGTCGCTCACAAAAAACAGAAGAATATTTTTGTTTTCGCTGATGAGACGCGCCCACGACTCCAGGGATTGTTAACCGCTTGGGAGCTTCACCAAGAAGGAATCCCCTATGCTTTGATTGCGGACAATGCAGCAGGTTATTTCATGGAAAAAAACGAAATCGACCTGGTGATCGTCGGTGCTGATAGGATAGCAAAAAACGGTGATTTCGCAAACAAGATTGGAACTTATGAAAAAGCGGTGTGCGCAAAGGAGAACGGCATTCCTTTCTATGTTGCCGCACCAGCAAGTACCTTTGATGTAACACTGAAGGATGGAAAGCAGATTATCATTGAAGAGCGGAAAAGACAGGAAGTAACGCAGATCAATGGAAAAGATATCATGCCGGATTGGGTAACAGTAAAAAACCCTGCGTTTGATCTTACACCAAACAAATACGTTACCGGATATATCACGGAGAGCGGGATACATAAAAAAATATTCATAAGAGAAAAGAAAATCGTTTATAGGTGAAACACCATTCGATGAATGACTTTGGATACGATGTGTATGAAATTAGAAGGTTTGGACGATCCTGACAGTGGTGAGCATTTTTTCTGTTCGTCCTGCGGGGCACAACTGGAAACTATCGATGAAATCTCGCATCATTTCTGCAATAAATGTAAACAGTTAAAAGCAGGCTTAACAGAGGATGAAATGTTCTTTTGTTGGGCGTGCGGAAAACAGCTTTTACAGATGGGTGAAGTCGCTCAAGGTCTGTGTCATGGCTGTAAAGCATCGATCATTCGCAAGATTCAAGCTCCTGTAAAAAAATCAATGCCCCATTCCGGACAAAAATAAATAGTGCGAAAAATCGTTTTTTTTTGATTTTGTTCAGGTTCAATTATGAGAGCTCTTGCTGTAAAAATGTTGGATTAAAAAAAAATAAAAAAAAGAGAGAATTAAGTGGTTTTACTTAATTCCAATGACCATCGGTCCGAGTAAGAATGCGGATTTTGATGCTGACACTTCAATAGCGTTTTGTGCTTTTGCAGTGATTACGATGCTTATTTTACCAAATCCAAAGAACATTCCTACGCTTATTGGTAATGATGTACTCGCGACAAGCGATGGTGATGTGCCAGTTGCAGTTGTGTTTACTCTTTTCAGAAGACCACCAGTGACGGTGATTGTCCACTGGACATTGTTTGCATCGACGGTTCCAGCGTTTTGCACATCAGCTTTTATTCCGATTGGTCCTTTTATGTTACCAATGGCTAATTGTGCCATGCCTGCGCCTTCGATAATCGCACCGATACCCCAGTTGCCATCGTAGTCAGCACCACCGGTTTGGATTTCGCCCCAGGCGTTGTTTAAGTAATACCAGTCACCTTTTCCGTCAACAGCACCACCAGCAGT
>DQIQ01000120.1 GCA_003942085.1 Thermoplasmata archaeon
ATAATAAAGTAAAAGTAAGGCTACTTATTAAAGGAACTTCATTAATTACAATCTCCTGAATGATGTCACAATAAATAGTAAATCCTTACAAAAATAATACATTGTTAATCAAATAACAATAAGAAAATGGCTAAATCTGATTGCAAAGAAAATGAATTAGAGGGCGTCCCAAAAGGGCGCCTTCTTTTTTTATGATTAGAGCGGCCAATATGGTTTTCCCTCAGGCCGGGAGGCCTCGTCACCGCAACGCGGCTGCGCCCAGCGCTAAGATGTCCACCATTTTCCCTAATATCCTACATTGACCCGCGCTGGTCAAGGCCGCTTATGCGATGACTGGTATTTTTCTTTTGTTTGAGCTGGAAATGGACGAAAAAAGTGGTTAACAGGACCATTTTTTGAGATTATGTGCGATGCTGAGTAATCCAGCTTCGATTTCGACTTTATCTTTTCCCTTTAACATAAATCGTTTGAAGCCTTTGTTTTGCTTAATATTACCGAAAACAGGTTCTACATCAGCCGGCCTTTGCTTGCGGTGTTTTATTCCTTCTTCGCTTAACAAGATTTCTCTGGCTTTTTGGATGAATTTTCTTAATCTGTGATTCACCTCGATGGTACGGTTACCTTTGCGATTGTGACATACTACCCGTAATGGACAACCTTGGCAGTTCACCGCCTGATACAGTGAAAGTTCTTGTTCGAAACCATTGTCGGTGACCTTCTTTCGTTTACCTATGAAGGCCATAGGCTGACCCATGGGACAGTAGAAGCAATCCAGTTGCGGATTATAGAACAGGTTATTGGTATGAAAATCCTGATGGTATGGTTTACTGGTGCGATCCTTGTCAAAATAAGTGTCCTTCACATAAGCGGTGATTTTATTTTCTTCCAGAAAAGTGTAGTTCTCATCCGATCCATATCCGGCATCTGCCGTAGCCACCTCTGGCATTTTTCCGTATAAATCTTCGAACTGGTTAAGATGAACAGGAAGAGTTCCAAAATCAGTAGTGGTTTGATGAATACTGTAAAGCAGGATGAACTGGTTTTGGGTGGAGATCTGAAAATTGTAGCCTGGTTTTAGCTGCCCGTTAAGCATGTGATCCTCCTTCATGCGCATGAACGTAGCATCGGGATCGGTCTTGGAGTAGCTGTTGCGTCCCTGTAAGATCTTTTGCTGTTCATCGTACTTGGCGAGGTTGCCCGGCCAGTTTTTCTTTGCATACGTTAGCTTCTGCGCGACTTTCTTGCTGACCGGTTTGTCTTTGAGCGCTTCATTGATTTTGGCAATGGTCTCTTCAACCTTCTTCTCATCGATTTGTTCAAAGGTCGTTGGCGTAGTATCCTGCAGTTCCTCTGCTGCCAGCTTCAGTGTATAAGCCCAGAGTTCTTCCAACTGTTTCTTAATTCGCCCGATGTTGGTCTTTATCGCCCTTCCCCACACGAAGGTATAACGGTTGGCATTGGCTTCGATCTTTGTCCCGTCAATATATACTTCCTTCAAACTGACCAATCCTTCCAATGCCAGCAGTTCCACCACTTGTCCAAATACCTTCCTGAGTACTCCATGCAACCGCTCACTGCGAAAACGGTTGATTGTGTTGTGATCCGGCTGACTCATCCCGGATATCCACATGAAATAAATGTTCTCCTTCAGCGCTGCTTCGATCCTGCGTGAAGAATAAATATTCATTAAGTAGGCAAAAACAACAACCTTCAGCAACATCCGAGGATGATAACTCGATGTGCCACCGCCCTTGTATTTTTCGATCACCGGATCAATTTCAATCTGATCTATGACACGATTAACAACTCGTACCGGATGGTTGACATCTATCATCTCTTCCAGTGAGGGTGGAAGAAGCATGACTTGTCCCTGGGAATATTCCTTGAACTTAACGTTGGTTTTGATGGGCTTTTTCATACCTAAAACTAATCATATTGATCAGATAACCAACATGTTAGGTGAATAATTTATCAACCAACTTATTAACAACCAGTAGGTTATAATCTGAAAATAACACCAATCACCGCATAAGCGGCATTAGCTGGCGCGTGACTATCGATAGTTGATTTGGAAATACGTTTGCTGTCTTAGCGCCAGGTTCAGCCGCGTTGCGGTGATGAGGCCCGCGCGGCCTGAGCGCAAATACTGTATAGAAGTAATAATGATGAAAATAAGAAACCAATCTTGGAGTTGGGTAAAAAAAGAAACTGCCTCATACTTTTGAGACAGCCTCTTTTTCACCCACCTTTGCCGGCAGTTAACATTCACGGTAAAGTTGGCCAGCCTCGTCCCTCGGCCGCCCAACCATACCGTTTTGCTGCATTTCTTAACCAGAATGAGAAAGAGTAAGTAATAAACCCCTTCAACCTCCTTTTCATTTCCTGTATTCGA
>DQIQ01000037.1 GCA_003942085.1 Thermoplasmata archaeon
CGAGCGATCACTTCTATTATATGGCATCAAAGTACGGGTCATGTGGGGAAGTGCATTCCTATTTCTGCTATCTCTCAGGAGAGGAAGCGTTCAGGACTTACATGAGAATTATTGCAGATTTTGAGGAACGATCCCTGCGATACATGAAGAACCGCAGGGCAGCACGGGCACTGCGCACACTGTCTCCTGAAAACGCGTTCTATTTCCACTCCCCTTCCGGTTTTATCGGGTATACGGCATACAGCCTTGACCAGTTCTGCGAGCTGGTATCCATTGTACCCGCCGATTCATTGCGGTACCATCAGGATCGGGGGGATTTTGCCTGCTGGATCAATGATATCCTCGGTGATCCCCTGATTGCGGAGAGTATCAGAGAATGCACGGAGCGACAGGACATAAAAAACCTTGTCGGTGAGTGGAGGGACGAATTGTGGAGTCATGTAAAATAGCCATATTCTGCTGGGAATCACTTTATGCAGAGCGTGTGGGCGGGCTTGCCAATGCCGCGACCAATCTTGCCGAGACCCTGGCAAAGTGCCACGAAGTTCACTACTTTACCCGTGGCCAGGTGCCGGATCAGACGATTAACAATGTTTCCTACCATTACTGCCAGCCCCGTGGAAATAACATTGTGGAGTATTGCGACAGCATGAGCCGGGGAATGGTGGAGAACTTTTTCAAGTTTGATACCCATCAGAGATTTGATTACCTCCATTTCAACGACTGGCATGCCGTCCAGGCACTCCATGAGCTGCAGGACCGGAATACCATTCTTACCTATCATTCAACGGAATACGGGAGGAATGGTAACCAGTACGGAGACTGGTGGGAGTATAAGGAAATTTCCGGCAAGGAATGGTACGGGGGACTGATTGCAAAAAGAGTGACTGCTGTATCAGCAACGCTCAAAAACGAGGTCATGACGCTCTATAATGTACCGGACTGGAAATGTGATGTGGTGCCAAACGGTATCGTTCCGCGCCAGTTCCGGGCAGATATCGACGCCGGAGAAGTGAAGAAGGCATACGGGATCCACCCATTTGCCCCGCTTATCCTGTTTATCGGCAGGCTGGTCTACCAGAAAGGCCCTGACCTGCTCATCGAGGCAATGAAAACCGTGTGCCAGGCGCACCCGGATGCAAAGTTAATCGTTGCCGGCGAGGGAGGCATGCGCCAGTTTTTAATGGAACGGGCAAAATATCTTCCGGCAAATTTTGTAGGTTATGTTCCGGATTCAGAATACATCCGCCTTCTGAACGCCTGCGATCTCGTTGTCATCCCCAGCAGGAACGAGCCGTTCGGTCTTGTTCTGTTAGAAGCATGGAGCGCGGAAAAAAGCGTTGTAGCATCCAATGTCGGCGGGCTTTCGGAAAACATCGACACCTTTGTTGATGGTCTCAAAGTGGAACCTGAACCCGGCTCGCTTGCATGGGGAATCAATACCATCATGGATGACCCGTCACAGGCTGTAGCTCTCGGAAAACGGGGCAGAAAAAAAGTGGAACGGATATTTTTGTGGGAACCAATCGCAGGAAAAATGACCGAAACCTATGCCCGTGTGGTTGCATGAGAATTGCGTATTTTGTTGATGAATTCCCTCCTTTTTTCCGGGGTGGACTGGGGACCTACGCAACAGAGATTTCCCCCCAGTTCATCAAAAAAGGACATTCCCTTTCAGTCTTTTCCCGGAATTCAGGGAATGATCCCACATCGGATACCTGGGACGGGGTGGATGTTCACCGCCCAAGGCTGATGAATTTTTCCGATATCTTTTCCATGATTAATCCTGACGAGGTCCGCACATGGGATATCAACGGACAGGAATTTTTTTCTGATACTATTCTTTACAATATGCTGTCAGCATCAAAACTGGTCAACAGCCTTGTCTATAAGGATCACCAGCACTTTGACCTGCTTGTTTCTCATGACTGGCTCGCGGCATTTGCCGGGATAATTTCAAAAAGAAACCTCGGAATCCCCCTGGTATTTCACTTCCATTCCACAGAACAGGGAAGAAACCCGGCAGGGTCTCCTACGATCAAGGATATCGAACGCATGGCTGCCACCATTTCAGACCGCATTGTCACGGTCAGTTATGCCATGCGGGACGAACTGGTGAGCTACGGGTATCCCGAGAAGAAGATACGGGTGATCCACAATGGTGTCGACGAGGAGAAATATAATGCTGCACGATTTTCTGAGCGAAAGTTACAGGAATTCCGCGAAAAGATTGGAGCCGGGCTCTCACCCATGATCTTTTTTATCGGGAGACTCACGTGGGTAAAGGGAGCCGACACGCTTTTGCTTGCAATGGCCCATATCGTAAAAGAGATCCCGGATGCACGGCTGCTTATCCTTGGCAGCGGGGAGATGGAACAGATGCTGAACCAGATGGTCCACGATCTGCACCTGGAAAATAACGTTATCCTCCATTTTGGTATTGTTTCAGAAGAAGAACGCCTCTTGTATTACGCTGCTGCTGATGTCTGTGTTTTCCCGTCAAAATATGAACCGTTTGGCATTGTCTGTACCGAGGCAATGTCAATGGGAAAACCCGTGGTTGTCGGTGCCCGCGGTACATCGGGGTTCCGGGAGCAGGTACTACCCCGTGGTGACGGGATCTGTGGTTACCATATCAATCCTTACGATCCGCTGGATATTGCACGCTATGTTGTCGATATCCTGAAAAAACCTGACCTTGCTGCAATGATGGGGAAGAATGGCAGGAGCCGTGTAAAAGAGCAGTTTACCTGGGACATCGTATCGGATAAGACATTACGGGTATACCAGGATCTCGTAGACAGCACAAAAGGGTAAGGAGTTTTAACCATGGTATTCCGGTTCGGGCAGGAAGTCCAGACTCCTGATCGTGCCCGGAATCTTGAATTGCTCATGACATCAGCCGATGCGTATTCTTCCTTTACCGTGGGTGGCAACACCAGGAAATATCATGGGCTCTTTGTCCGGAACGGACGACTGCTCCTCGCGGGACTTGACGAAATGGTAAACGGGACCCGTTTTTCCTCGCAGCACTATGCAGGGTCATCCAATACCAGTGCACTCCGTTACCTTCAAGCGTTCTCTGCATATCCCCCTTCATGGATTTATATGATTGACGACATTATCATTCAAAAGACCATTACATTTAACGGAAACCTTTTGGTCACCTACGATATTTCCGGTGATGCAGATCTCTGGATCCGCCCCCTGATAACCGACCGGTCAGTCCATGAAGTTCTCAAAGATCCTCGTCCAGTTTACCGGCATGAACGCGACGGCTTCCGATGGGGTGATCTTTACCTCGAAACGGATCTCTCCTACGAACCAAATCCCGAAACTTATCGGGATGTCTGGTACCAGCAGGAATATGAGCGTGGATATGAAGCGGTGGAGGACCTCCATTCCCCCGGAGTGTTTCAGGGTCGTGTGCAGGATTCTACTGTTATATTCCGATGCACAGGGGACACTCCTGCTGTGCAGAGCGCTGTACGTACACAGTCACTGCAAACATCCCTCGACTGGCTGGAGTGGGCATCATCTGCATTCTGCCACGGGGATGAGATAGTTGCCGGTTATCACTGGTTCTGCGAATCCTGGGGACGGGATTCTGCTATCAGTGTTACCGGTTTGCTCATCGAACGCGGACTTAAAAGTGAAGCCCGCCTGGTTCTCAAACGGCTTTCTGATATGATTAAGGGAGGTGTGGTTGTCAACCGGTTTCCCGATAATTATCATTCAAGTGATGCTTCACTGTGGTTTATTCATGCACTCTTCTCGTACCGACGCCGGTGGGGGGATGATTCTTTCATGGAAAGCATGAAACCCGTTATTAAGAGTATTCTTGAGGAGTATCCCATGTCTGGCGTTGCTTCTCTGGATCATAACCTGATATCGGTTGTGCCAAAAAGCACGTGGATGGATACTGCATTCACCCCCCGCGAGGGAAAACCCGTTGAAATTAATGCTCTCTGGGTACACGCGTTATCTGAAGCTGATGCGATGGGAATCGGGGCACCAGTCAATCCCGAAGCTGCTTTGGAGGAATTCCAGCAGTTCTGGAATCCTGAACGGTCGTGCCTCTATGACCTGATAGACCCGGTTGATCCTGCAATCCGGCCAAATCAGGTAATCGCACTCTCTCTTGGCCTGATACCGCAACCACATGCATCTTCAGCTCTCAAGACGATCAATGCATCGCTGTTAACACCCTACGGGCTGCGTACCCTCTCGCCGTCAGATCCGAACTACCAGGGCCGGTATACTGGTGACCGGAGTTATCATAACGGGTGCGTCTGGCCCTGGCTTACCGCATATTATGTCGAAGCGCTCCTGCGAAACGGTATGCCGCGGGAAAGGATTAGATCGATGCTTATCCCTATTCTCTATCACCTGCGGGAAGCGGGGGTGGGGTATATCTCCGAGATCTTTGATGGTGACTGGCCCCACGTTCCACGGGGATGCATTGCCCAGGCCTGGAGCGTTGCAGAAATTGCCCGGGCATACCGGTTGCTCCATGTGCAAGAGTAACATTCCCTATCATGCCAGGAGAAGTCTTCTCTCTTTTAAAAAAGCGGGGGGACATTTCATATCATTCAGAGGATGTTTTTGTTACTGTCCCGACTTCAGAAAAAAATGTTCGGAAGATATCTAAATTTACTTCCGGAATCGGGACGACAGGACAATTGCCCCAATCGCAAGAGCTCCGATGATAGCAAACGGTGAAAGTCCGATACTGGGAGTTACGGAAACAGTACCACTTCCTTTTGTTAATGTCACAGATACCTGGACAACCTGGTTTACCGGGACATTGACTGACGACGACCAGTCGCTGTATCCGGTAAGTTTTATATTGATAATATGGGTTCCGGTGGCTACGTTATAGATCGTTACCGGTGTAGCACCTCTCAACTGGTTATCAACATAGACCTGCCCACTATGCAAATATCCAATAAAAGGGGGAGCATGAAATAATGGTGGTTATCCCTTCACCAAAGATTCCTGGATTTTGAGCGTGTAGTACATGAAGGAAAATAAGCCCAAATTGGGCTCCTTTTCTCTTTCAGCCATGTTAGACCTTCTTGGGAAACCCCAAATTGAGCTCCTTTTTGGTTCGTGTGGAAAATACGCTCAAATATTGGTCTTTTTGCCAAAATACGGCAGATTTGCACCTCTCCCATGAGCCACCAATGCCCCTGCAATCGGTCTGGATTCCGCAAGGTAGTTTACTCCAAATGGAACCAAAAACCCTGCCAGAATGCGAATGTGAGGCTCTTTTTTTTCCGACAGAGGATCAAAAAAGGGATACGGAGGTGACAGTTTTTTTAAATGGTTTTTGGCAGATGGACGAGATGATCTATTCCGGACTCAATTCTGGTGCCGTTTGCCCGCTAATAGAGGTGCAATAACCGGGTTGCCATGCACCGGTGCCTTGCAAGATTTTATTATGAAATAGGCAAACGTAAAAATAAACGATATATAAAAGAGGTGTGATAAATGTCTAAATCCTCGATTTTACTGGTAAAATGCGAAAACTGCGGCATTACGTTCAGTATTGACAAAAGTGAGTGCACGAAAAATTACCGGAAAACCCACGAGTTCAATGGCATGAAAAAACGGATTCTGGAACTTAACAAACGGGGAAAAAACTAAAGCATTCATTCTGGTTCATGGTTTTCACCGGCACTGTTTTTTTAACCGTTGCAGCACGAGAGGTTTCCGGATAAAAATTTTTACAAAACGTGCACAACGTCATCCAATCGCTCCTGAGGGTACCCATTTCCCGGGATAATTACTTTTTCTGCCGGACCAGCCGGGCCCCAAGGTGGTACGCCTTCTTACAGTCAAGCGGAAACTGCTTCTTGTGTCGTTCTTTCTTTGCTTCCGGATCGAAGCGGGGCGCGACGTATTTGGAATAATCATCGAACTGGAGCGTGTCAGTGACAAAGAAGGATTCGCACGATCCGAAGATCCTCTCCATCGTCATCTCAGTGCCTTTGACATTCCGGTCAAAACCCATCTCCTGTATCATCTCTTCCGTTGCACCTGCCGTATAGATGAATGCAGTCTTGATCTTTTTTTTAAACAGTGAGGATCTCTCCACATCATAGACAAGGTACTGGTAGATGAGCCGTTCCAGGAAACAGCGCGTAACTCCTGTTGTCATACCGAGATAAATTGGCGAACCTATCAGGATTGCATCAGCACTTTCGATCTTTTCAAAGACTGGTTTGAGATCATCTTTTACCGCACAGTGCCCGTAGCTCTTTCCACCGGCCCGTTTGCAGGCAAAGCAGCTGACACAGCCTTTAAAATCCAGATCGTAAAGGTGATAGAGCCGGGTCTTTGCTCCTTCTGACTCCGCACCCTTAAGCGCTTGGTTGAGGAGTTGTGCGGTATTCCATTTTTTGCGGGGGCTCCCGTTGAATGCAAGAAGTTTCATAGCTGTCCGTTAGCGGTTGGGGATAAAAAAAGGTTCTCAGGATTCTTTTTAGTCTTAGATGCTTCAAACCTTCATATTCGCGTTAAGCTGGCAGTTCATATCAATAACCGAAGAGTTCAATCGTTTAATCTGCAGCAGTTTGTGAATTTATCATATCTATTTTCTCAAGTCTAGTTAGGGTATTGTTTTATGGTAATCCTCTGTGAAGAATGCAATTATTATATTGAAAACAAATGTTGGCATTTTGGCAACATGAATCTGGTAAAACAAGCGCAAAAGATTGTTAGGGGTTGTGAGAAATATCGCCATTGGGAAATAACGTTCCCACGATCATTTTCTCATTAAAACAAATGCCTATTTTTTAATCACTTTCTGTTGGCGGAAAGAGTAGATGAAAATGATAAAACAGTCTACAAGGATTTAATTGTCCTACTAGGTGACCAGGATGTTCCCCTCAAAAAAATTCATTAAAATCTTCAGTGTTTCTCTTGGGCTGGTTGTACTCGTTATAATTGCGGGGTGTATAACTTCGCCATCTGGATCGGACAGGATTATTATGGAAACTTCACTACCTACAACTACGGTATTTGCGTCTCCGCAACCTTCTCCAACAATAAATGTGGTTCCATCGAGTACAGACATCCAGTTGAGAAGCAATGTCTACGCACTGTCCTCCATTCCGCAACTAGGCATTGACACTATATATTTTACCATAGGTCTGCCAACGCTCGCACCGGAAATCGACCTGACCAGGATGCAAATTATCTTTTCCACCCCGGGTTCTGACCCGGTAACCCTCACTTATGGCACGCAGGATTCAAACGGTACCTTCAGAACAACGAGCGGTAACATTGCCGTCACTTCACTTGGTCCCCGTGAAGAGGTCCAAATTACGTTCGGGGTCAAGGCAGTTACGGCAGGTTCCAACGTTCAGATAGAGGTAATACCACCTGCCGGAGCAGTATTGCATATTTCGGGAACGGTGCCCGATATGCTGTCATCGATGAACATCCTTTAATAAATCTCCTTTGTTCCAAGTAACAAACGGAACAGATGCGGTGACTGGCATTCCCACACGTTGCCTGAGTCCTCATCCTTAATAAGCCCAAATTGGGCTCCTTTCCTCTTTCTGTCATATCTGACACTCCCATGAAACACTGTATTGCCATCCTTTTCTGTTCGCGTAGAAAATACGGTATATTACGCCATTTTTGCAAAAATACGGCAGATTTGCACCTCTCCTATGCACTATCAAAGCCCCTACAACCGATCTGGAGTCCGTCATGTAGTTTACTCCAAACGGAACCTGGATCCCGCCAGAATGCGAACGTGAAGTCTTTTTTTGCCAACGTTGATCTAAAAAAAATGTCGATGATACCAGGTTATCCAGGTGGTTATCAGACACGTTGCTGAGATGATCTATTCAGGACCCAATGCAGACTCTGATCGCCTGTTTTAGAGGGCTAGTTAGCATCAGTTCGGTAAAATGCAGCACAATTGTTTTGGGAATTCCTCAATTCTCTGCCCGTTTCGCTTTCAGAGGCTGTATTGCTACCGGAAATAACCGCTAATAGCACCTGCTGGAGACCAAATCTCCTGTCAGATAACCAATAGTCCAGGGAAATAGGAAAAAACCCTGTTTTGAGCGAATATTTGAGCGAATATATCAGCCAGGGAACCGGCACATCCGGAACCAATTCTGTTAAGGTAATAGCGAAGTTTGCAAATGGCGCTGAAAGTGTTGTGTATATGGGTTCGATCGGGTACATTTTTCGTTTTAATGAATTGACCAACAACGGTGTATTTGTTAAAATATTCGCATTTTCAAAATTGAATCCAAAAACAGAATTTTTAAAAAAAAAGTGTTCAACAAAATAAACGCCACGTATTTTTTACAGTTTCAGTTTCAGTTTGATCTCTTCGATGGAAGCATCAGATACATCAACGATCAATTTTTTCAGTGCGTCTTCCCTTTTCATGTTTCCCTGCCTTACAAGTGCAGCCAGATCATATGCGTATGGATGAATGTGATACTTATCAAAATGTTTTTTTATTGCAAATGCGTTAAGAAGACAGTTGGATGAATTATGGTCTTTCAGGAGAGGATCAATCCAGCCAAGTTGAATACATTCTTTTTTAAATTTTATTTTATCATAATCCCATACAAGGAAAGGATGTATAATCATTACTTCAGGTTCGGGAGAACCTGGTTGGATAAGATGTACATCGACCAAGTATTGTTCTCGGTCAGTCACTCCAATAGTTTTTAAGCTCTGATCAAAGAGTTTTCTCATCCATACTAGTATAGATTTTGTTAGTTTCACGAAAGGAACATCGGCCTGGCCCGGCGAGAAAGCAAATACAATGAAGGGTGCTTTTGTAATTATGGCTATTTCAATAATCTTCTGCTTGATAATACTTATACATGTATTGCAGATATCACTTGCCCGGTATTTTGCAGCACCAGGATATGCATCAATAGAATGCGCTGCTTTGGTAAAGGTTTCCTCCAATGCATTTTGATCCAGGGAAAGGCGAATGTAGGTGCTTTTTGTCAGAGCACAAAATTTTTGAGCATTTTCCAGAGCAGTTTCTGTGATAAAACCATTGTCGAACTGAACTGCAAGAATAGTGAGATTGGGATATTCCATCTTTAACCGGTAAAGGGCATATGAGGAATCCACACCCCCCGACAGGGCAAAAATAACATCGTACATCCCAGTTTTATGAGGGAATTTTAGCAGGGAATCCATCCGGGCGTGATATTCCTCTTTTTTTTCTGATGAGAGAGGGGCAAAGTGCTCACAGAACTGGCATAAACCCGTATCCTCATTGATAAAAATCCCCGGAGTTGCAGAATCCAGAACACATTTTTTGCAGGAATGAGAAGCCTTTGCCACGACGGAAACACTCATCCATTTTTCAATTTCATTACTGATTTACTGATTCCTGCAAGGGTGTCGAAATTTTCTGGAGTTATCATTTCTACCGGAATCTGGATGCTATATTTTCTTTCGAGAAAATCGATAAGCTCGAGCAGGGTAATCGAATCAATTAATCCGGTTTCTGATAAGGAGTCATTTTCCTGCAATGTTATTCTTTTGTCTAAAAATCCGTGTCTTTTCAAAAAATCCAGTATGTCCTCGCGTATTTCGTTCATGGTGACTCGCTTCGTTTGGGATGTTTATTTCTGTGATGGAAATATTTGAGATCTACGTTCTTTTACTAGAGTATGGAATAATTTGATAATAAATAAATGCAATGCTCTTTCGCATAGCACAGTTGCAATACTAATATAATTTTTCTAGTATAAGGTATAAGGAATTGTGGTATTACATGGATAAAAGAACCTTTGAAAACGGGTTTGATATAAAAAGTGAGATGCTCAAAAATAGCCAAGAACTGAAGGAAAAGTTAATCACATTTATAAAGGAAACCGTTGCTCATCAATTCAAGAAAGATGGTATTGTCATAGGGGTTTCAGGTGGGGTAGATTCTGCAGTTATTGCTGCTCTTGCCGTAGATTCAATGGGTTCTGACAGGGTATACGGCCTGATCCTCCCGGAGAAAGAGTCGTCTCCATCTAGCAGGCAACTGGGAATAGATTTGTGCAAAGCGCTGAAAATTCGCTATGACGAAGTTCCTATCACACCAATGCTGGAATCTTTTAATATTTATTCCAAAAAAGAAGCACTCATACGGGAACTTTTCTCTCACTATGATCCCACAATCCATACGACCTCCTTATCCCGACCTCCAATTATAGCTGCTGAAAAAGTGCTCAATATTCCCTCACTGAATCTATTGAAAAACCGGGAAGTTATCAGCACAAAACGGCTGACTGCATCACAATTTTTTTATGTCCTTAGTCTTCAGAACGTCAAACAGCGAACAAGAATGATTGTTGAGTACATGTTTGCAGAAAAAATGAATTATGCGGTGTGTGGGACTACCAATAAAACAGAATTACTCACAGGATTTTTCGTGAAGTATGGAGATGGCGGTGTGGATCTGGAACCTATTGCGAATTGCTACAAATTGCAGGTTTACCAGCTTGCAGAATTATTACATATTGATAAAAGGATCATTACCAGGGCACCAAGTCCGGATACCTGGAGTCACTTTACATCAGACGAAGATATTTCATTGAGGATACCCTACGATATTCTAGACCAACTTCTGTATGCTGATGAAAATCACCTCTCTCAAGAGATTGTCCAGCAGAGCACAAAACTGGATTTACAACAAATTGAATGGGCAAATAAGCATATACACAGTCTTAAGAATGCTGCAAGGGTAATTCAGATGTCTCCTCCTGTTTGCTTATAAACCGGTTCAAAATCTTATTTCCTACATACTGGAGCAGATAATTCTGTTAGTAAAATTATATCAAAAATAAAGGTACAGTGCAAAAAGGAACAATATGAATTTTGTCAGATATCTTCTTGAAAGAACCCATGATCCTGAAAAATTATTCATTTTGGGTGATCATGGAACTCTTTCCTATGAAGAGTTTTTACACAAGATGGAGGACGTAACTTCAATCCTCTCTAATCAATATGGCACTATGAAAAAAATTCTTTTGATGGCAGATAACACACCATTTTTTATCATCAGTTACCTTTCGATAATCTATAGCGGCAATATCGCGGTTCTTGTTGAAACGAAGATAAGCAAGACTGATCTCACTCATATAATTGATACCAGTTCACTTTCCGGTGCACTAGTCCAGGGCAGGTATCATCAATATTTTGAAGATACACCGTTTAATATCATAGATGAGTCAATTCTGAAGGAGAGTGGCGATAAAGAATTTTTTTCACATCCTCGCGATATGCAGGATGATGATATTGCAGTTATCATATTCACTTCTGGAAGCACCGGTACAAAAAAAGGAGTTATGCTCACTCATAAAAATCTTATCGCAAATACAGGTTCAATTATTGAGTATCTCGGAATTGATGAAACAGACAGGATGTGTGTTACACTCCCCTTCTTCTATTGTTATGGTGCTTCATTACTTCACACGCACCTCCGTGCCGGAGGGAGTATTGTTCTGAATCAGAAACCATTCCTTGGGTCAGTCATTAGTGATATTGATACTTATCAGTGTACTGGTTTTGCTGGTGTTCCCAGTACTTACCAGATTCTTATCAATAAAACACGGTTCCTGCAGCAAAAATTCCCCTCCCTGAGATACTTTACCCAGGCCGGTGGTCAACTACCGAACAGATATATAAAAATACTTACTGATCATTTCCCCGAAAAAAAGATTTATATAATGTATGGTGCTACTGAAGCGACAGCCAGATTATCATATCTCCCTCCTGAATTGATCCATGCCAAGATGGGATCTATCGGGAAGGGAATCCCAGGAGTGACTCTCGCGGTGCTGAATCACAAAATGCAGCCAGTGAAACCTTCAGAGATAGGAGAGATCTTAGCAAAGGGGGAAAATATCATGAAAGGGTATTATAATGATCCTGAAGGGACAGATGCAGTCCTGAAAAATGGCTGGCTGTACACCGGCGATCTCGCCACTGTTGATGATGACGGATTTATCTATATTGTCGGGAGATCAAAAAATATCATCAAATCCGGAGGTTACCGGATATCTCCAATGGAAATTGAAAACGAAATCCTTTCTTTGGAAAAATTCAGCGGGTGCGTGGTGTTTGGCATACCGGACGAGATCATGGGTGAAGCTGTTGTTGCCGTTATCCAGGTACCTGGCACGGTGGATCACCACGATCTCACCAAGCAGATTGTCACACACTGCAACATGCGACTCCCCTCATATAAAGTTCCTAAAAAAATTTTCTTAATTGATGAATTTCCTTTAAATTCGTCCAATAAGATAGATATTGCTGCATTGAGAGAAATTGTGCTTTCCCAGGATACATAAAAACCAGTTATTACCTTTTTTCAATAATTCTAAAATTTAAAGTATATCCCCAATTCTATCAGATATTTGGGGATAGATACGGAGTAGCAGGAAAGGTGAGAACCTGAACTTGTCAAATAGTTTCGGTGAAATATGATGCTTCCCCTATATCGTAAATATCAAGCCAGACCAGAACCTCAGTGAATTGTTTATTTCCCGAGGCAAGTGATAAGATAAGGTGGTCATTAATACAATAGGATACGAAATTCGCATAGTTAAAAGGAAAATTGGAATTCAAGAGTGAGTAAGGATTCTCATTATACAATTTTGCATAAGATTCAACCAACGTCCACACATGAGTGATCCGATGAAGATAATCCCTATCGTCAGGATGAAGGTAATTGATAAAAATTTGACTGGACAAAATTTTATTGGCCTTTATCGGACGCATTACTTCTATATCACTACCAATTTTCTGTTTTCCCACTGTGATTGCAATATAGGGACCTGAATAGGAAAGGGAGATACAGATTTCAGGTCTGCCGGATATTATTACCCGTCCTTTCTTTTCTTTGCTAAGCAGAATAACCGAAGGGTTTTCAGTTGCTAAAATAGGATGAAGGATATGTTTCAGAAGACTTCGTGATATTGTGAATCTCTTTTTGAAATAGTCTGTTTTGAATTTCTTTTCCTGTTCTTTCTCGCTATTATCGAGAATATGGTAAAGTGATGGGTTGTACATTCCGAGATTGGCGAGGAATGTAATAGCGTCATTGGCCTCCCAGTACATTGGAATCTCTTCCAATAAACACTGGTTTATTGAGTTTTCCGACAATGACCTTAAGGGAGGCGGTATACCACTCATGATAGAGCTCCGGACGTCCAACCGTCTTGAAAAAGTTTTTATTTTAATATTGTTGGGGTTACCTTTTAAATTCTAGGCCCTTTTTGAAATCCTTGTTAACCCATAAAAATTAATCTAATGTTCGATAATTGAACAGTGGGAATTAAAATGATAATAGACCATATCGGAATACGGGTAAATTCAATTGAAGAAGGGATAAAGCATTGGGAGAAAATTTTTAACTATAAGCAAATGACTGAGATTGTAATTAATTCAAGACAAAATGTGAAAGTTGTTTTTATGGCTAAAGAGAATTCACTTCTTGTTAAACTATTTGAACCTCTTAATCAAAATTCATCAAATATTCCCTCCTTTCAGAGAAGGGAAGGTCTCCATCACATCTGCTTTAAATGCAATAACTTAAGTACAGAAATCGATAGATTAAAAAAATTAGGTTTAAGAACTATAACTCATCCTCAACCTGGCGAGGCTTTTGAAAATGAGAATATAGCTTTCTTATATGGAAAACAAGGATTGAATATTGAACTGATTGAAACAGATAAAAAAGGTAATCTGATTGATCTTTCTACTAGTCAGGACATGAAAATATAAAAATTGAATTTTTTTTACCATGACCAGATATTCTATGCTCGAAGCTGATGTCCGGAATAACAAGGATGATATCCTGTCGATCTTAACGAGAAACCTTGACGGGCAGTCACCAGGCAGGTATGAGTGGAACTATAATCAATGTCCTTACGGAGATGCTCATTGCTGGTTAGCCAAGGATGAACAATCAAATACGTTTATAGGAACATCAGCTCTTTTCCCAAGAGTGATTCTCGTGAAAGGAGAACCCGTATATGCTGCGATTGCTGGTGATTTCGCAGTTGATATTCAATATAGGAATTTAATAACAGCGCTTTCGTTACAAAAAGAAATTCGGTCAAAAATTCATGATACTAAATTCAAATTTATTTATTTGCTCCCGAACAAACAGGCAAAAGGTATTTTTTTAAGATTAGGATATAAAAAAATAGGGAGGTTTACTTATTTCATTAAACCTTTAAAATCCGAATATCAGAATAATAAGTTTATTCATTCTTTTTTGCAATTTAAACTATTTGCAATGGCTGTTGATATTTTCATAAAAAGTTTCGCGAAAGAAAAACGCTATAAAACACAACTAAAATATTCAATTACAACTCCTGAATATTTTGATGATAGGTTTGATGTGTTCTGGAAAAATGTTTCAAAGCATTTTATCATCATAGGAGAAAGAACTTCATTTTTTTTAAACTGGAGATATATACAATCTCCTGTAAAAAAATATAAAATATTCTGTCTTTCAAATGAACATAATGATATTATTGGCTATATTGTGTATTTTCTTGAAATAAACAAGTGTCACATTATGGATATATTATTTGAACCGTCAACAGAGGCCATAAGCTTGCTCCTTGCTGAGTTTTCACGTTTTATACGAATGAAAGGGGTGGGATCGATTCATGTTGATTATCTGGGAGGTAGTTTACTTGAGAAAAAATTACGAGAATTTAATTTCCTGCCAATCAAAAATGAGGTTGATTTATTATTTTATAGCCCTGATATAACTGATAATCCCGACTTATTGAAAAAAGAAAACTGGCATTTTTTTGCTGGAGATAACGATGTTTAGTACATCCAGAAAGGACACTAAAAATTGTAACCCTTAAGATATTCGTATTTTTCAAATTAAAACCCAAAAATGGATTTTAAAAAATAAAAATTTTCAAGTTATTGAACGGAAAAAGGTAGAGAGAAAAAGCATTGATTTATACCGCCAGTACGATAAACGTATTAAAGTACATAGCGGTGCTGACATGGTTATAAAGACTGTATGCCACCAGGACCAGACTTGCGGTTTTTATCTGAAACGGTGATCCTTTTTGTCTGATGATACCTTCCAAGAAAAGATTTATACCGCCCTTTTTGAGGCTTCCACTGCTGACCTTACGGTTGCACTCGTCTGGCTTGCAGCCAGTATCCTCGCGATCTATCTCCCGGTACTGAATGAATCGTCGGTCCGGGTTGTACTTACCCTGCCCGTGATCCTTTTTCTGCCGGGATATTGTCTTATTGCTGCCCTCTTCTCCAAAGAGGACGATATCGATCTTATCGAGCGGATCGCGCTTTCGTTTGGACTTTCGATCGCTGTTGTCTCGCTGATTGGACTTTGCCTGAATTTCACTCCATGGGGAATCCGCCTTGACCCCTTAGTGATTTCACTTACCCTTTTTACCATGGCAATGATCCTGATCGCCAAATACCGGAGGATGCTTCTTTTGCGTGGGCAACGGTTCAGGTTCCCCTTTTCGGAGATTGCAAGTATGATCAGAAATTCTTTTAATCCCCATGAAAAAAGCCGGGTCGACCGCATTCTCACGATAGTCCTCTCCCTCTCTATCCTCATCGCTGTCTTAACAACTATCTACGTTATTGCTGTTCCCAAAGAAGGAGAGCGGTTCACGGAATTTTTCATACTCGGTGAACAACAAAAAGCAGCCGATTACCCGGACCACATCGTAGTGGGAGAACAGTATCCTTTGTATATTGGTATTGGAAACCACGAGTACCGATCCGTCACGTACATGATCAGGACCTATGGGATGCTCATGAAATTTGACAACACGACAAATACCTCCCGGATCATGAGTATGGATCCTCTCTGGCAACACTCACTCACGCTGGCACATAACGAGACTGCAATAATCCCCTATAACCTGTCAGTTGAAAAGAGCGGGTACAATCGTATCGAGTTCCTGTTATTCAACGAGACTGGGCCAGATCCAGCTATGAACAGCAGTGATCTCATCAATGCAAGCTACCGGGACCTACACATCTCGGTGTAGGTCAAGGATAAGGAATATCAAGAACCATCCAATTAAGGCAATAGAGAGAACACGGCAGTGACATTATTCGATGAAGAGCTCACTGAACACCTCTCAAGCTTGACACCATTATCTAAACCCTCTGCAATCAACACCCCGCAGAGACTGCATGCTGGACAGGGGCTCATGGCACAACACTGCGGAGATTTTTGTGCAATAACCATACAACCATCAATGTATGGGTAATCATGAAACGTGATAGCGACCTTGCTGCCCTCCCAATGGATAGACACCCTCGGAGCAAACTTAAAAAAATCTTCAATTGTTTCACGGATAAGACTAGTTAGTTCCTCCTTATTATCCGGAATTACCAGCGCATGATTCTTCTGAAGGTCGTCAAACAAGAGGTTGCATGACGGGGGAGTGACAAGTCCCGGGGGTCCTGTTTTATGAAAGGATCTAATTGCAGATCCTTCCATTCCCTCATATGTCGATGTCGGGTTAAACTGAAATACAGTGGCTTCTCCGGTTACTCGTGGGGGGAGAAAATGTGCATTCCCCCGGTAACCAAGATGCTTTGTGAGCAGGTTGAAATTGAGGGAACCCTGCGCAGGAAGCAATCCTATTAGCTGGGGATCGACCGGCTCACCCGCTGAAAACGCCAGGGTAAATACACCTATTATTATGCAGATTAAGCCGGCAATAATAGACGCAGATGTGGTTATTTCACCAGGGTTGGCAATAAGGGCAATAGCAATATAAACAGTCGCAGCTCCAAATAGAAGAATTGCAGCAAGGGAGTACTTATTCAGACTTAATCGCTTCATTTATTACCCTGTTTAGCCACGATAGTCCCATTCCCTTTCATTGCAATAATTATCATTTTGTATTTCTAATTTATTCATATTCTTATGAACCTGATTCATAATGTTGGTTTGGGAATAATTATATCTTTCATGAAAAATTGTGAATTGTATCAATGACGATTTGATTTGCATTCACAATAATAACCATGGTTTGACCAAAAAAGATTACTCGACTTTATCTTATTTTTTGAAAAATAAATGGAGAATCTGTCATTTTTAGTTCCTGCGGGAAGGTTTTCACACATGGATACGAGTCTTCCAATAACGCAGATTCCCGGGTGAACATAAATAAGCACGCAGTTATGTAAATTTCACAAAAAGCCAATTTCCAAATCGAGGATTTCCATTACTTTCAGTGCGACAATCACCCCAAACAAAACTATCCCAGCTGCAATAATATATCGAGTATACCGTGTATAACCAGGACTAATATATTTTGGTGTAATCAGCTTCAACATGATCAGAAAACTAATGATAGATAAAAGTAAGAATATCTTAATGTCGAAAGTCTGAGCAAGGAGCATGAAGATAGAGATTATTGTGAGCCATGCAGCAAGGGCAATTACTGCGATCTGTTCTTTTCTCATCAGGATTCCTGCTGAATAAACACCATTACTGTTTATAAATATATGTTCCTGCCTTATTAACCCGGCAATGTTGGTAAAAATTAACGACAAAAACACAATAAAGGATTAAAAAAATAAAAAAATCGGAATTTACTATTAAAGAGAAAAGACCCTGAATAATAATTCCGGCTTTTCTGAAATGTATATTTACTCCTTTCCTTGACACACACCAGAAAATTATTAAGATGTCCCCCATAATCCCTGCATGCAGCGACCGGGGTTTTGATTACACAATTCTCCACCCTGGCAAGCAGGGATTATGGGG
>DQIQ01000038.1 GCA_003942085.1 Thermoplasmata archaeon
CACTCCACTAAAAGTAGCATCGAATCAGTCGAAAACCATCTACAAGCCTGCGACTATGAATTATTCAATCAAATACTACTGGAGAATTATCGCTTGGGACAATCATAGCAACTCGACAGCAGGACAACTTTGGTCATTTACTACTATCATAACCAATAGTCCACCGGTTTTCGGTACCCCATCGCCAACGAATGGTTCAACAGGACAACTCTTAGATTTCATCTGGAGCATTCCGATTAATGATTCTGAGGGTAATGCTTTCTCATGGACGATCCATTCTAGCAATGGACAGGTTAATAGCGGAACTAATGCGACTAATGGGACGAAAACGCTCAGCCTCTCCGGGCTTGCCTATTCAACAACCTATAAAGTCTGGGTGAATGCAACAGATATAGGCGGTAGCGACCTCTACACACGAAAGTGGTACACCTTTACTACAAAACAACAAACCGAACTTACTGTGAATATCACCAAACCATTAGAAAATAAATTTTACGTCAATAATGTAGAAAAAAGTATCTCATTACCTGGAAATACCATTGTCTATGGGAAGTTAACGATTACTGCAGATGTAACTTCTGATAGTGGAGTCACAAGGGTTGAATTCTGGGTAGATGGGAAACTAAAATTCAATGACACTGAAGCACCTTACGAACATCTCTGGCAGCCGGTCATCTCATTCAATGGCCTCTCTCTTACACACACGATTAAGGTCATCGCGTATGATTCCGAAGGACACAACGCCACAGCGCAAATCAACGTCACAAAATGGAGATTCCATCCTCTCCCCTTTATCCTTGCGGGTGTGGCCCTTGCTTCACGGTTGGTGCTGCATACTACAGTGGTAGGACTGTTCTACAAAGTTCAGGAGTCACGATTCAGTGTTTCGTTCTACGCGATTCGAGCTCATTATAAGACTGTTGGTCCGTTCCAATTGCGGAAAGGAACCATCCACTTCAAGAGTTGTACGGGTGGAATTATCATTGGGCCAACGACACTGACCAAGATTGGTCCGTTCCATAAATTCGCGATCGGATCTTTCACATTCATTGGAGGTCTAAGTGGTGAAAGGACTGGGCTTGGGGGTGCGCTGCTTTCTCGGTTACTCCAACCTCGAAACACAGGTGGGACTCTTCTTAATCTAGCTCGAAGTCTTAGACAATAATAATCTGTAGAAACACATCCTGATTGCCAGCTATCTGCTGGTCTTATCTTTTTTTTTTTTTGAAATCATCGTCTCGTTCGGATAATCTTTCGACCCATGGATTCCTTGCTGCCTCTGATTCGACAGAAGGATCTACGATTTCCAGGCAGGGTTATGTGAACCAGTTGGTTTTACTCTAATCTTTTCTTTAACCTCTAATTTCTATAGTTTTTGCAGATGTTTGGTAGTTTTGCTTGTTTTTCGACACACTCAGCAATCGTTATTGTATCTCTGTTGATCTCATCGATATATTTACTATGCCACTATATTACATAGGTTTTCAGCAAATATTTCCCTAATTACATTCTCTTTAAATAACATCTTGCCGTCAATAAAAACATCCTCCATTACGGAAAACAGCTTTTATAACAAAACATCATTATCTCCTCACAACACACACGAGGTATTGCTATGGAATTTATCGATATCATACGAGCCCGAACAAGTGTTCGTGAGTATAGTGAGAAAAAAGTCGAAGACGAGAAAATCACCTATGTTTTTGAGTGTGCACGTCTTGCGCCGTCATGGGTAAACAAACAATGTTGGCGGTTCATTGTCATTAAAAACAAAGAGACCATCGAGCAGATTGCAAAAACAAGCCTTATCAATCGGTGGCTCAAAACAGCACCCGTGATTATCATTGCTTGTGCCGATCCCACCGAAAGTGGTACTAATAACTCCATTGAATATTATACGGTCGATGTTTCGATTGCAATGGAGCATTTAATCCTTGCAGCAACCGATGTCGGATTAGGAACATGCTGGATAGGAGGTTTTAACGAAGAACAAGTAAAGGAACTCCTTGAGATTCCGAAACGAATCAGAGTCGTTGCCCTCACACCTCTTGGTTATGCTGTTGATAAAAAAGGATTAGCTAGTCGGATCACTACAAAACTTTTAAAGGCAAAAAAAAGAAAAACCCTCGACGAAATTGTTCACTACGAGCACTGGTGACTTCTATTTTTTATTTTAGCGTTCGATTCTGAAAGAGCACCATTTTTAAAATTAGATATGAATGCAGGTCGCTCAATGATTTTATATAACCGGTTTCTTTTGTCCTTGCCGACCTATGAGCCCGTCAAAGGACATCCAAAAATCGTTTACAAAAAAATATTTTTATTTCATTATAATGCTTCCGATCATCTTCTGGGCGTTCGCTTTTCCATTCATTAAAATTGGGCTTGAAGAGCTCAGCCCGATTAATCTGACCATCATGCGCCTCTTTACGGTCTGCGCTATCTTTCTGCTCATCATTATAACTATCCCGAAGAAATTCTCACCTCTTCAGAAAAAAGACATCCTCCCTCTTTTTTTCTTAGGATTTCTTGGCGTGGTCGTCTATCATCTTGGACTGAACTATGGCGAATTGTATATCTCACCCTCCACAGCAAGTCTCATAATTGCGACCATCCCGATTTTCACCGTGATTTTCGCAACACTCATTCTGAAAGAGAAAATAACCAACAAAATCGTAATTGGGATCCCACTTTCCTTAAGCGGTGTTGTCATTATTTCCCTTACGGGGACATCAGGAAATCCATTTGAAATCACTTATCTTTCAGCAGCCGCAGCTGTCTTAGTTGCTGCTTTAGTTGGAGCAGGTTATACGATTGTGGGAAAAAAGCTCTTGCAGCGATACTCGGCCCTTTCTCTAACCGTCTATGCGTTCCTCTTCGGATGTCTCGGTCTTCTCCCGTTTCTCTCATCATCACTAGTCGCAGAAGCAGTATCGATGACTTGGAGAGGATGGGGTGCAGTCCTTTTTTTAGCAATACTCCCGACGGTCGTAGGATATATCCTGTGGTATGTAGCATTAGAAATAAGAACAGCTTCGGAGATAAGCCTATTTCTATATTTCATCCCGGTTCTATCCACAATCATCAGTTATTTTCTTTTTCAAGAACCAATCACATGGTTGTTTGTTTTCGGAGGGGCCCTTGTCATCGGTGGGCTTATCATTGTTAATATGCATAAATCCACTACCATATAATGGAGAAATGAGCATAACAATAAATCATTTTTAATAATATTTTAAGAGATGAATCCGCTCTTCTTTTTCGATTCGTAAGAAAAATATAATTCACTCACATATCTTTTTAACCCCCTTCTCTTTTTAGCATTTCACAACATGATTACAATAAAAAACCTCACAAAACACTATGGAAAGATTACTGCACTCAACAATGTGTCGTTAGTGTTTGACGATATGAAAGTTTTTGCAATCATGGGGGAAAACGGTGCTGGGAAAAGCACGCTTCTTAAGATAATCGCTGGCATCCTCCCGTATGATTCTGGCTCTGTCTCTATTGATTCCTTTTCGATTGTGACACAGTCTCTTTTCGCACGAGAACGACTTGGGTATCTCCCTGAAATGCCTGAACTGTATGACCGTATCACTGGACGTGAGTTCCTTTTCTACATTGCTTCCTTGCGAAAACTCATCGATGCCGAACGTATCATCTCTTCTCTATCACAGATGATTGGGATTGACACGGCACTGGATTATGAAATCGGCGGGTATTCAAAAGGCATGAAACAGAAAATTTCTCTACTCTCTGCCATCATGCATTCACCACAAAATCTTCTCTTGGACGAACCGGTCTATGGTCTTGATCCTCTTGCATCACGGACCATACAAGATTTCATTAAAAAACGGCAGGGGGCTACCGTGCTTGCGACCCATTCTACGCAACTTGTAGAACATGTTGCTGACTCTGTGTATTTTTTAATGCAGGGAAACGTCATTGTCAACGACAGCGTCACCAACCTTATGAATCTCCATGGGACTATTGAAAACGCTTATTTTTATTATAAGGATAAAAAAATATGATTGCCGTAGACTGACGACGCATGCATCTTTATAGTATTTTTAAAAAATTTTTATAAAACTCAAAACATAGTCTTAAAAAAAATCGAAAAACGTCTATTGACTCCTGAAGGTAATGGTGCTTAAAAAAGGGTAAAATCCGTCGAGTAATTCTTTTTTGTTAACATTTGTTACATAAAGGGGCGATAGGTTTTTTTATATGATATACATTAGCAATCGTGGCGGAGGAAATAGTTATGAGAAAGAAAGTTGTCGGAATCGTAATTTTTATGCTGCTGGCTACCTCAAGTACAGTTGCTGTTGTCGCATGGGATTTTAATCATGGCCAAAAACAAAAGTATAGTATGCAACCTTTCGAGAGAGATTATCTTGAGTTCGGGGATGCTCCTGAAGGAGTAAATCATATCGCATACCCTGCGACAGGTGTCCCTGGTGCATTTCCTACCTGTATGGGATGTGGTCCTGTAGGATGGATCCAACACAACAACTTTGGCGTATGGTTTGGTCCAGGATTTGATTTTGAGACGGAGGGAAACGCAGGATGGTGCCCTGGTGGTTTTCCACCCTATGACCAGGATGAGGGATTTCAGGATGGAGATGCAGGACTTCTCATACCGCAACCTTTTACGATAGATGCTACGATGAATGTTGTTCCATTTACGGGTTGGGTCGGCACGGGTCTTGGAAATCCAGGTCAAATAGCTGTATGGGGTGTGAACGTGGATATTTGGGTGCATAACACAATGCCTAATCACGAACCGTATCTCCCAGCCTATGTCAATGTTTTAATGGATTGGAATCAAAATGGCGCTTGGGGTGATCCGGGGGAACATGTACTAGTCGATTTCGTCATCCCTCCACTCTATATTGGTCCTCTCTCTGCACTCGCTCCACCTAATTTTGTCATTGGACCCAATTCAGGGTACGTCTGGACTCGATTCTCAATTACTGAAAGCCCTGTAGGTTTCAATTGGATGGGTGACGGCTGGTTTGAAGACGGAGAAACAGAAGATTATCTCCTCCTTATTAACCAGACCACAGAAAACGGCTGGTACTATAAACCAGGATATACGAACTATGCTCCACAGGGGATGCCTGATTTTAATCAAACACAGGATCAATGGAAGAGCATCGTCGATGGCGGCAATGGGATTGCGAACACTGCTGCGGTTGGAGATGATATCCAAGTTGTGCCTGTGGGCGGTGCAGTCAACCGTGGTGATGTCATCGTCGCACCAGGACCAAATTGCGCTCTGAATACTAATCCTGCTGGAGATGATGTCGTAAAATGGGCGTTCTGTGGACCGGTGGCTGTAGCAAACTGTTTCTGGTGGTTCGACTCCAAATTTGATGATCCAAATGGATATCCTGGTGATGGCGTCGATAACTTTTCCCTTGTGCAAAAATATAGTGTCAATGATGATCATTTAAAAACAAATGTACCGTTCTTAATCAAGGATCTAGCAGTAAAAATGAACACCACAACCAAAGGAACCACAAACATCACCGATATGAAGAATGCGATACAAACTTGGCTCATCAACAAAGCACTGTCCCCGATTTTCACAGTGAATAAATATTATGCACCAAACTTTTCATTCATCGAAGACGAAATCGAACGTTGTCAAGATGTGATTCTGTTACTTGGTTTCTACAATGAATCAGAAAAACTCGTGGACCAAATGCAGATGCTGTTCTCACCAAATGATAATCTCCAACCACAGAATTGGTGGGATTACCAAAGTTTCATCCCAAGTGTCAATAAACTTGATGCGATTAATATCACTCTTATCAGTAACGGACCACCTTGCGACGTACAAATCAACGTATACAATGCGCCTGGTGGAGCCCCTATTGGTACATCTAGTATGAACCCTGGTTTACTTGCAGTTCCCACATGGGTTCAATTTCATTTTCCCTCTACGATTCCCCTGAACATTGGTAGTACGTATTATTTTGATGTACGGGAAGTACCTGCACCTGATGCCTATCATTATGAATGGTTCTATTTCTCTTCATTCGATAACTATCCATCTGGACAAGGATGGATGAATGGAGTGATGTTTAACTATGATTGGACATTCCGAACAGAATATTATCCGGAGACATCACGCTTGAAGGGGCATTTTGTCACTTGTGCTGGAGTCAACTCGAATCTGTCGAAAATCGCAATCAGTGACCCGGAGTTAAATATTCAAAACCCAGCTGGGGATCATAATGATGCAGCAAATGTCTCCCATGACATCTATAATATTGGATTTGGGTCTCCGCTTCCAACACTTCCTTACCAATGGTGGTTACAGAATTATCCGTCTGTGTACGATTACGCGATAGTTGAGCAGGCTGTTATCATCTGTCCGCGTCCCTATAATTACCCACCAGCATTTGGAACACCCAACCCAGCCAATGGCTCGACGAATAATCCGCGTAGCCTCACCTGGAGTATCCCGATTAATGACCCGGAAGGGAATCAGTTCTCATGGACTATTCAGTGCAGCAATGGGCAGAGCAGTAGCGGAACTGGTGCATCGAATGGAACGAAAACCCTGGCGCTCTCTGGTCTTGCGTATGCGACTACATACAAGGTCTGGGTGAATGCGACCGATCCACCTGGTGGTAGTGGGATGTACAATAGAAGATGGTATACATTTACCACAAAAGTTAGTCTTCCACCAGTATTTGGAGCACCCTCACCAGCCAATGGTTCGACGAATAACCCTCTGAGTTTTTCCTGGAGCATCCCGATCAATGATCCTGAAGGAGATTCATTTTCATGGACAATCCAATGCAGCAACGGACAAACCAACAGCGGGACTGGTGCGATCAATGGGACGAAATCACTGAGTCTTTCTGGTCTTGCGTATTCAACAACATACAAGGTCTGGGTGAATGCGACCGATCCCAGTGGTAGCGGTGTTTATACTAAAAGATGGTACACCTTCTCAACAATAGTCAATCTCCCACCACTCTTCGGATCACCGACCCCATCAAATGGCTCCACCAATAACCCTCTCAGCTTCAGCTGGAGCATCCCAATCAATGACCCTGAAGGAAATCCTTTCTCCTGGACGATCCAATGCAGCAACGGACAGACCAATAGTGGAACTGGTGCCTCGAATGGAACGAAAACCCTTTCACTTTCTGGTCTTGCGTATGCGACGGCCTACAAGGTCTGGGTGAACGCGACTGATCCAACTGGAAGTGGTCAATATACCAGAAAATGGTTTACATTCGCCACGCAACAACAGCAAAATTCCCCACCTAACAAACCAAATACACCAACGGGACCTTCTTCAGGGAAGCCCAATACGGTGTATACCTTTTCGACGAGTACCACTGATCCGAATGGTGACCAAGTGTATTACCTATGGGACTGGGGTGACGGCTCTCAGAGCGATTGGCTTGGTCCCTATAACTCTGGCGTCACGGCCAGTACAACACATATGTGGGGTAAAGGGTCCTTTAGCATCAAAGTCAAAGCAAAGGATTCATATGGTGCAGAAAGCAACTGGTCAGACCCTTTAACGGTCACCATGCCAAAAAGTGCGTTACTACCCAATTTCCCGTTTTTACAGATGCTGAAGCAGATCTTTGGGCAGTTCCCACATGCATTCCCGCTCTTGTGGTATGTATTAGGATGGTAACAACCCATCCTTCATACCTTTTTTTTTTTTTTAAATGAAAAGGACTTTTAAAATACTATAAACCAATGGAGAGATTCTCCGATTATAAAGGATATATCCAGTTGGTAGGAAAATACACAAAAAAATTGTTCGCCTCCTGTTCAGCTCCTGTAAAAATGTAGAAATAGCTCAATATGTATCCTTATATAATCACAAAAACAATATATATGAGAAACACATATGCTATATATAAGGGGAACAATTTATGAAGAAATTATTTCCACTATGCATCGTTGGAATATTAGTCCTCAGTGGACTAGGGGCTGTTGCGCAACCTACTACAAGAAACACAACTGAAAAAGTAACATTACGTTTTTCAGAGCCGGCTATACAAAACGAAAATACGTATGCTACTGTAGCATTAACCGAAGCAAACACATTTTTGATGGAACAAGGGATGCCCATGCTCCCGAGCCATACCGAAACCTATACTTTTCCGTTTGGAACACACATAAAAAGTGTCACGGTCACACCACAGAATATTCAGATGAAAACAATATCCAAAGCTATACAACCGGCTCCTCATTGGGTGGTCGCTGATCAAAAAGCAACAGCCACAACCGATGAGCCAATATCATATGGATTTAAACAATACCCATCAAGTTGGTTTGATTACAGCGTTGGATGTGGACTGTATAATGGAGAACTGAGCATCATCGTTAACGTGCAGATATATCCGATTCAATATCATCCGCAACAAAACATGATCCAATGGATAAATGAAGCAAACGTGGTCATTGACTATGAATCATCAATCCCACAGGCATCATCAACTCTTGATAGCTATCAACTTGTCGTGATCGGTCCTGCTGAATACAGCGGGCAAATTGCACCGCTCATTACCCATAAGATAGGCAGGGGGATTACTTCTAAATTCGTAAGTTTAGAGGATATCTACGCAGGAACGTATTTCCCAGTGACAGGTCGAGATAACCAAGAAAAAATAAAGTATTTCATTAAGAACGCCGTTGAAAGCTGGACCACGGGAAATATTCTCTTTGTCGGTGGCAGCAGTAAAGTTCCAGTCCGAGAAACACATGTCTTTATCGCAGATGACCCTGAGTATGGTGATGAGATCTTCGTTAGTGATCTCTATTATGCTGATATTTATAATGGGACTGGGGGGTTCAGCAGCTGGGACACCAATGGGAATAATCTTTTCGGGGAATTCAACTGGCAAGGACAAACTGATGCGGTGGATCTTCATCCCGATGTCTATTTCGCACGATTGCCTGCGACAAGCGGAAGCCAAGTGACCGCTATTGTAAATAAGATAAAAACCTATGAAAACACACCTGGGTATCAGCAAAGCTGGTTCCCGAATCTTGTCGTTGTCGGCGGTGATTCATTTGAAGACAATACAAAGATTAATGAGGGGGAGTTTGCGAATCAAAAAGTCGTCGATACTATGACTGGTTTTGCCCCAAATGAAGTCTGGGTAACCAATGGAAAGTTAACGAGTTACGCACCTACTGGTGTTGCAAATATAAAAAGTGCTATCAATATAGGATGTGGTTTTGTTGACTTTTCCGGACATGGAAATACAAACATCTGGGCCACACATCCACACGATGATTTTGCAACATGGTTGCCAACTCCTGCAGGAGGAATCAGAAGCTCCGATATTTCATCACTCTCCAATGGAAATAAACTACCAATCGTGACCGTCGAAGCTTGTTCCACCGCTAAATTCGCCTCAGATGCGAATTGCTTCAATTGGGTGTTTCTCTACAACTCCAATGGTGGAGCTATCGGAACTTTCGGTGCGACCGGAATTGGATATAGTTACATGGGAACTAGTGTGATATCAGGGTTGGTCGGTAAAATAGGGTTGGACACCTACAAGGCATATAAAGTCGATCAAGCGACATCCTTCGGAGAGCTATGGTCGAAAGCATTGAACCGATATATTCATTCTGGCATGGATGAAACCGATTATAAAACCGTGGAAGAATGGCAAGCTTTTGGTGACCCCACCCTTGCAATCGGTGAGAAATCACAGCCTCCAGCAAAGCCTGCGACACCCAGCGGTCCTGCATCTGGTAAGATCAATACTGAATACACCTACACCTCCTCGACAACCGATCCTGATGGCGATAAGGTCTCTTACATGTTCGACTGGGGTGACGGAACATTCAGCAGCTGGGTCGGACCATTGAATAGCGGGGCGACCGCTTCTGCGAAAAAAACCTGGACTACTGAAGGGTCCTATCAAGTAAAAGTCGTCGCAAAGGATGCGCATGGGATACTAAGTATCTGGTCAGATTCGTTACCGATCAGCATGCCACTCTCCTATAAGATGCCGTTTTTATCGCTTCTGGAGCAACTGCTTCAACAGTTTCCGCATGCGTTCCCGCTACTACGACATATAATGGGATTATAAAAAAATCCCTCTTTTTATCTTTTTTTATCAAATTTTTTTTTGTATAAATGACGTCTTTGAGTGTTAGAGATTGATGATGTTATTCAAGGAATCTTTTTTTCTCACCAGATAAAGGGGGATATCGAAGGAGTCGATACACGTAGACATTGTACTGTTGTTCCATATCTTCTTCAAAATCGCTGATTCGTTTCCATTGGGTTTTACCCCATATTTCATCAACGATATCGAAAATACAACCACCGACAACAAAACCTTTCACGGAAGATATACAGTCTCTCCCAATTTGTTCTCTAAAGCGATTCTTCCATGCTTCGGTTCTCTCTTTATGTACCCGGGAATCTATGTCGTCCATCAGCCAGATTATTAGTCACATAATGTATATAAATATTATTATTAATTTTAGATTATTCTATTTTAAGAGCTTATCATGAACGAAGAACATTATAGGGTCACAGCTCATTTTCTTCTTTTTTATCATCTTTACTCTGATTTATTTTAAAAAAAACAGTATTTCTGAAGATATCTTTTTAAAGAAATAACTATTATGAAACCATAAATCCTGAGGAGGAAAAATGTCAAAAACAAGTAAAAAACAGATTGAGTTAGATGAGAAAAAAGTCATTAACCAGCTGCAAAAAAATTGCATGGAAAATCTCGATATTTTCGCTAAGAATTGTGGTTTTTCACGACAGAAGGTCTGGAGAATAATAAAAAATCTTGAACGAGACAAAATCGTCTGGGGATATACCGCAATTATTGATAATGATTTGTTAAAGAGAAAACATTACCTGCTGCTCATGAAACGAAATGCTCAAAAGATCAATCAGAAAATTATCGACATTCTCATCTCAAGAGACTTCGAAGACGTCGTCTCAAAATTAGGGGTGACCATTGAGACAAGTTCCTATATACACGGGGAATACGACTGGATGACAACGTTCCTTGCCTCTGATATCGTTACTGCAAAAAAATTTTGCGAATTAGTAAAAACAAACTATCCGGATACATTCCAGAAAATTGAACTTCTTGAAACACTCTTTGACATAAAGCGGCAAAATGTTTTCAATCCAAATTCAACAAAAATACGAGATGTTATCTAAGTTGATACGGGTAAAAAAGAGGAAAAATAAAGATTGATCAAACCAACAGTCTGCCGATAAAAAACGCTTAAAACATCTCCGATATTCTTATATAAAGACGCTTGTTTTCAACACCTTACAAGGGTATTGAGACACCTTATGTTTGAAACTAGCAAGCTTCTTCTGATGGAAATAACGCGGAACCTCCGAGTGAAAATGAAAACATCCCCGATCCTATACACATTTTTCTCAGCGATGATTTTTTTTTCGCTAGTCATGTTCGCATTCCTCACTTTTTTCCTACTTCATACAAAAACAACATTTAATTTCATGGATGTTTTCTACACCGTGTTTTTTTTGCTGCTGATGAAATCAGCCTCAGACATGCATACGCATTTCATTTCCGCACCACAAGCATCCTATGCACTCTCAACCCAAGTCACCCAAAGAAAAACCGTCGGAGAGATTGCTCTTACGATCGTTCTGACCAATATGGTTCTGTGGTTCTGTTTCTCAGCTCTCTATCTTTTCGTTCTTTCGCTTCTTCACGTCTCGGTGAATTATCCAGTAGAATACATTCTTTTTACCGTCAACGTTCTCATCGCTGGTCTCCTTGGTTGCTCATTGTCCTTTCATTTCTTCTCCTCAAGACGGTATCGTATGCTACCAACACTTCTCCTGCTTGGATTTTTCTGGGTCTCCCAAAGTCTCCTTTTCATCGCCTGTATGTTTCCCCTCGCGCTCATCCATTGCGCCTGGAGCCTTTCCCATCCGCTTGACTCCTATCGCTTCGTCAAACGAAAAGAACGCACCAGCGAACGAGCTCAAGTATTTCAGCGCGGGATATTCCACGCTCTGTTCATCCGTGAAGTCACTGGGATATGGCGAGACCGGTTGTATATCAGCTTTACTTCAATGTCCATTATGACTGCAGTGGGGACCGGGTATTTCTTTCGCTATGGAACGGATTTATTCATCCCTGAATCAATCCAAAAATACATCAGCGGATTTCTACCTTCGTTATTTGTGTTCTTAGGGTGTTACATCGTCGTGATGTACGCGGCGGTTTTCCCCGCACTTAATCTTTTTCTCACCGAAGAAAAAACCATGTGGATACTGCGCAACCTCCCTCTCAAGAATGAAACCATTGTCTACGGCAAAACACTGGCTCTATCTTTGTGTTTCCTGACAACACTACCGTTTGTTGCGTTCATCCCCATCTTTCTCGGTGTTGATGATCTGCTGTTTATCATCTGGTTCCTTGGGTTTTCCTTCCTTGCTGCTGTCATCATCGCGATACCTCTTGGGGTCAAATACGTCGGGAAAAAATCAGACATCCTGCTGTTGTACAGCGTTGCGATGATCCTGTTTGTCCTGCTCAGCGTCATCGGAGCTGGAATGAATATTCTACGCAGCGTTCCGACTATTTCCATTCTGCCGCTCTGTGTCCTATTGCTCCTGCTGGAATTGACGCTACTGTTCCTTTCTTTGAGGCTTTCTGCACGACTCTTAGCTCTTCCCTTTAAAAATCAAATAAGGTATTCGGTTTAAAAAAAAGTGTTAGAGCTTAAAGAGGTTTAGGCCGATTTCATCGTTAAATTCTCGTGTGACCTGACCATCGATGATATCGATGATGCCCTCAAACGTTGCACTGATTACTGCTGATGACAAATGGCCACCGATAGCTTTGTGTTCGACATTACATATGACGATATGCAGGTGAAGGTACACCTCACCGTTCATCGTAGTGATGTTCCCAGCTAACGATGCGATCTCATGATCCCCGGTGAATTCCTTCGATTGATATTTCTTTGTCTTTGTGTTCATGAGACCAACCGTGATTTTATCTGCTGCACCGATACCGACAATTGATCCGAGTTTGATATCAAGTTTTTTACAGATGGTCTTCAAATTGTCGACAAGCTCTTCGCCTTTATCGATGCGTACAACGACTTTATTGTTCCATTGTTTATAGTTCATACTGGGCGCATCATCCTTTCTTTCGTATTTAAAGATTTATCATATGAATTGAATTAGACGAACCTATCATGTGTTTAGTGCCTAATGAGAAGGTTGTCGTATCCAATTAAAGAGCTTCAGGCCGTCGGGATTGTTTTTTTTCATTCTCCTTGTTATACGCAGGATTATGTTTTTAAGGAAACACGGGTTATCCTATTTTTGAGTGAGGAGAAATAAGAAATGTCAAAGATCAATGTGATGTATGAATTTGATATTGAGGATCTTTTCGAAGAATGAAAAAGGAATGTTATCATTCCTGGAAGAAAGGGTTGAGATGAAAAAATATGTTCTCATTAACAGCGGTGTTCTCTTCATCGGTCTGTTGATCATCGTTTTGGTACGAAACGATGCAAGCGTGCTTGGTGGTTTTGTTAAATTGATTGGGCTTTCTCTTACTCTGATAGGCGCGTTTTTACTGATTTTATATTTCTTCGGCATCACTCTGAATAGATTACAATGAATACATATGACTGGCTGTGTCACATGATTTTTTTACGTCAAATGACCCTATATAAGACGATTTCTTAGGATAAGTTTTTATAGATAGAGCGGTATTATTTTTCTTTGGGAGTCTGGCTATTTTTCGTAAAGAAGAGATTCTTTACCTCCCAGACTTAACCAGACTCCCATTATTATCCAAAGAATATATTCTTAAAGATATACTGATTTATTTTTATTAAAATGAAGATACCAATCTATCACTATGCCGGTAAATGCTGGAGCTGCAAAAAAGAGCTCGATATCTATTACCATGAAGAATTAGCATCTACCTATGTTTTAGGAAACGTAAAGGAGATAGACAGTAAAACACAGAATGGAAAAACCACAAGAAATATTTGTCCTCATTGTAATTCTGTTCAAGGGAGTCGGTTTGTCAGAACTCATGTTTTAGATGTATGCAGCAGTTCAAACATCAGAGACTTTTGCTTATGGGTTGAAGGAGTTCTGATTTGCGAAAAATGCGGCCAGGATATCGACTATGAGATTGACACCGAAGAACCATCAAGGATAAATGATTTTTTCTTAGGTCGTTGGGGTAATAAATGTCTTTCCTGTATGAACGAAGAAGCTGTGGACGCTCTTGTTGAAATACTGAATGGACTGAGTCGCTGTATCGTCTGCGATCGTTTAATCTATGATGGCCCAGATTTGTATGATTCCATAATATTGGATGATACAACGATCGTCCATTCGAAACCAAATAAACATCACCTCAACTATGAGAAAAACCAAATCATCATCGTCTGCTCAGAGTGTCATACGAAAATACATAACTCAAAGAAGAAAAAATATAAAGAATATCAGCCTGTTGATCAAAGAACAAATTAAAAAACATCTCTCTATTTTAGTTCTGTAAAATGATGGTGTGAGGACGAGGCTGTTATATAGAAAATACATATCTTGACAGAGCCTAAACCATAAGGAAATTCCAAGGATATGTTTATATAAAAAATAATTGATATGATCCTCTAAGGAAGAAAAGGAATGAAAAAACAATTTGGAATCCTGGGAGTCTGTCTGCTTTTCATGACGTTTTGGTTCAGTGGCTGTGACGAAATAGGGACAAAACCTGATCATATCACCGTCAATATCATGGCTGCGGTCTTTGTCAAATTGATTGATGCCAATGATAATGTTTTGAATATAAGTGTCGATGGAGCCCCAGTGAATATCGAAATGACTAAAGAAGGAATCGACCGGTTAACGTTTGAACGAGTCATGCAAAGTGGGTTATGCCAGGCTACCGGCAGCTTTGATCTATCCAAAGATCAATACCTCGAATGCACTGCCACTGTTCCAAAGGGATATCAGGGTTACTCTGCAGTCGCCCCGGGATATGCAAAACTTACGTGGGAGACCGTTAATGCATCAACAAATTTTGGAGGTATGTATAATTGGTACCCTAAATTTGTTATACATCTCAAGAATGGTTTAGTCATTTAATGTAACAATCGCGCCCAGATAATCGTAAACCTCTCTTTTCAAGGAAAATTAGGGTAAAATGGGGAAAAGTAATATCTACTAGGGCCATATAATAATATGCGGCAAATATTATCAAGATCACATTGTTATCGGTTTTGAACAATATGAAGAAGAACGTCGTATCTCAAATGACTGTCGTCTTAATGATTCTGTTATTCCTTGGATCTTGTTTTATTCCTCTGTCATCGACTCAGACAACAGACCGACCTAAAAAATATGAAACGATAACCGGGCAAATCCTCTTTTCCCCCATGGATTCCACAACCACCTATCTCATCGACTACACCGGATCTGTGAACCATACCTGGTCAAGTAATTATCTCCCTGGTGAGGCCGTCTATTGGTTGGGTAACGGTACGATTCTTCGTACTATAAAAACGGAAATAGCAGGGTATGGCGGTTCAGGTGGTGGGATTCAGAAGATGCTCTGGGATGGAACGATAACCTGGGATTATCGATACAACACAAATGGGGTTCTGAGCCATCATGATATTAAAACACTTCCAAACGGTAATGTGATAATGATTGCCTGGGAAACCAAAACACGGACTGAGACCATTGATGCCGGAAGAAATCCGGATACCTTTCTTGGTGATACCTTTCTGCCGTCTCATATCATCGAAGTCAAACAAACCGGTCTGACGAGCGGTGAAATTGTCTGGGCGTGGCATGCCTGGGATCACCTCATCCAGGATTATGATTCTTCTGCAGAAAACTATGGTGTTGTAGGCGATCATCCTGAATTAATCGATATCAACTACGGAGCCGGTCAGGTGAAAGGGGACTGGCTTCATTCAAACTCTATTGATTATAATGAGAAATTTGACCAAATTATGATTAGTGTGCGAAATTTTAATGAAATCTGGGTCATTGACCATAGCACGACAACCGAGGAAGCCGCAAGACATGCTGGTGGGAATAACGGAAAAGGTGGAGACATACTCTATCGTTGGGGAAACCCAGATGCCTATCGGGTTGGAACCTCAAATCTTCAAAAATTCTTCGGTCAGCATGACGCATCATGGATAAAACCAGGATGTCCTGGAGAAGGAAACATCCTTGTTTTCAATAATGGATTAAATCGCCCGAACGAGGAATATTCTTCTGTCGATGAAATTGTAATCCCGGTGAACGACAACGGAATCTACTATCTTGAACCTGGTTCCCAATATGGACCTGAGAGCCAGATATGGAGATACATGGGCAATCCTCCATCAACGTTCTATGCTCGTGGTATTTCAGGAGCCCAACGCCTTAAAGATGGCGACACCCTGATCTGTAACGGGGTCGAAGGAAGATTCTTCGAAGTCACACCCGATGGAACAACGGTCTGGGAGTACGTCAACCCTTACCCTGCGCCTGGTTTGAATAACGTGTTCAAGATCGTCTACATACCACCAGAAGAACCACCTGCTGAAAATCCCAATTTAGAATGCTCTGGGAGCCTTTCCTGGACTGACATCAGACCCGGAGCAACCGTGAATGGAACGTTCCAGATCCAGAACATCGGAGACAACCATTCGTTGCTGAATTGGAGTATAAACACCTCCTCCATAACCTGGGGGGCCTGGTCTTATACTCCTGACTCTGGAGAAGGCCTCACCCCTGAGGACGGGCAAATATCTGTGCAGGTCTCAGTCGTAGTACCTACCGAAAAAAATTCAGAATTTAGTGGATACATACGAATAGAAAATCAAAACGACCCTTCTGATTTTGACATCATTCCTGTCAATGTAAAAACCCCGTTAGTTTCCCCACCTAACCCTGTTCGATGGACCCTGATCCAACAATTCTTGCACCTATTACGGCAGTGGTATTCCTTTGTCGAGGATTTTTGTAATTCGTTTCACCATTAAAAAAAAAAACGTTTTCTTGTATTATACTTTTCTTTTTTGCTTTTGTTATTAGTTTGTTAAAAAGGGAAGATGAATAGAAGATTAATCTTCAGAAGATTGTACTTTCTTTGGTTGGCTGTATTATTTATGCGATAGTCTTTTTGTATATAGACACATCAGGTGATTTAGATAATTTAAGAAGTGGTTTTACTTTTTTTTTTTTTATAAAGTTCTATAATTTTGTATGCAATATTGTTACTTGTTTTTATTTCAGTAGCAGGTTACATAATAAGGAGGCGGGTTAAAAATCAGCAAGTAATTAATCACTTGATTTTTTTATGCCGTATAAGGAATTTGAACCCC
>DQIQ01000121.1 GCA_003942085.1 Thermoplasmata archaeon
TCAAAACGAGGGCACCTGTCCAACACCAGTGCTGCCCGGTGCCTGCAAGCTCTTGGTAAGGATGTGCCACAGGTGATCCTTGCTCATTTAAGCGAGATGAACAATACACCGGAACGAGTGGTGGCGAGCGCCCGGGAAGGACTTGGTCTCTTCTATGAAGAAAAGACGCTCGTTATTGCCACCCAGTGCGGAACCTCTTGCACCCGTCCCCAGTACTTAACGCTCTAAAAAACAATATCGGGACATGTACTGGTTCTTTGGATATTTTTTGGATAACAGACAAAGAAAAGTTGTTTATCAGGTATCCTTGATCTTCAGCAGTTTCATACAATACTGGTCAATGGAATCAATTATTGCCTTTTTTGCCTGTTTTACCTTTTTTTCATCTTCTGAAAGGAAATCATGCGCCACATATTCAAGGAGTGTTACATAGTAGTGCTGGGTTCCAAATTTCATCCTGATTTCATCGAGGCATGCAAGAGCCTCATGTTGTTTACCGTTCACCAGTTCAAAGGCAAAATCAAGAAGGAGAAGTGCATTTTTTGGTATGTTTTTACTCAATGCCAGTTTCCTGAATTTATGGTAGACATCTTCCCGGTTCGTGATGATCGCCAGTTTTAGCCCGTAATAGACTGGTTCAAGTTCATCGGGATACTGCTGGGTCATCTGCTTGACTATCCCGGCTACACCTCCGGCATCCCTGCTCTCGAGTTTCAGCTTGTATGACTCCCGGAGGAAGTACATGTCATCAAAGAACCGCTCGATTGCTGTTGAAAGTAGTTCTTCCCGTATATCTTTCCTGCCATCTTTTGTAGCCTTCTCGATTCCTATCCTTAAAAATTCCCGTTCACTGGGGAACCATTCAATTGCCTGTTTCAGCATGAACCAGAAGATCTTGTTGATGCCGGGATCATCACCAATACCTATCTCCTTAAGCCGGTTCACGGGTGGCTTTAGACGGACCAGTTCTATCATCTGCTCCCGTGAGGCAAGCGCCGCAGGAGTGGGTCCCCGGATCAGTTCTTCTGAACTGATATTCTCTCCTTGTTTGAGTGCAGGGACCAGGTAACAGTACGCAATTGCAGGGAGAATCAGGACATCTGCAGTCCGGTATTTTTTCAGCATTTCAATGGCTTCAGGATATTTGCCCAGATCGACCATCTTGATACCGAGCATGATATCGTAGATTGCCCTGCCTTTCTTGGTGTGCTTGTTTCTTTCAGCATAATCAAACAGTTTTTCAATAAAAGCGAGATCATCTGAACGTTTGCTCGTATTCAGGACCCGGACCGTGATGTGGTCGATAAACTGGTCATGGAGGTCATTACCGATTTCAGGAAGATTTTTTTCAAGTGTGGCGATGACGTGACCGTAAAAAACAGGAATATTTTCATCAATTTTGTCGATGTTTTTATCGATATAATCGAAAAAATCATGTTTGATCTGGTCGAGTTTAAGCCGGATAATCGCATCGGGTTGCCACTCGTCGACCATATATCTCAATTACGTTTGCTGGATATTAAATTTATCAAAAAAGGGAAGTATAATTCATTATTCTGGTGAATACTGTCAAAAGAAGAAGAAAAACAGTTGGATCGGCAGGTAATAACATCAAAACGTTAATCCCTCTGCTAAAGCAAGATCTAAAAAAAGAGAAACTGCATGCTTTTTATGGACTTTTCCCGGGCCTGCGAACAACTGGAAGGTACATCCGGGCGTCTCGAAATGATTGATATTATCAGTCGCTATCTTCCCGACCTGACACTTGATGAACTTCCGGTTTTTGTACGGTTTGTTATGGGAAGGATTTTTCCTGACTGGAGCTCAAAAAAACTGGGTATTGGTCCAAATCTTCTCTATGAAGCCATTGGTTATGTTGCGGGAATAAAAAAAGAACAGGTGGTAGAGAAGATTAACCTGACAGGAGACGCAGGCCGGGCCGTAGAGGAACTACTTTCGATCAAATCGCAGACAACTTTTTTCCATGAAGACCTTGATTTGGTCCGTGTTTATACAGAACTGATTGCCATCGCCGATATGGAAGGAAAAAAGTCCCAGAGGGAAAAGCTTCTGGCGGTCCGCCGGTTGTTAGGGAATGCTCACCCTCTTGAAGGCCGGTACCTGGCAAGGATAATGCTCGAAGAACTCCGTATTGGTGTTGGAGAAGGCAGTGTCCGGGACGCGATCGCCAGGGCGTTTTTGGTGGATTCTGCTCATGTTGAGCATGCAATGCAGGCACTGAATGATGCAGGAGAGGTAGCCCGGCTCGCCAAACTTGGCCCCGGTGCATTACAGGA
>DQIQ01000122.1 GCA_003942085.1 Thermoplasmata archaeon
TATCCAATCGTTAATTCAAAAGCGTTCACAGCTTTTTATCGAGATCTCCAAGCTTACATTGCTGCTTCATGGTTCTTTGCTTGAGCGGTATTCCACTTGCTCGCGTAAAGATTGTCAATGCCATCAGGGGCATCGTCACGGCCCTCATTATTGCCTTGTAATAAATGAAGAAGGTCGCCAGCGGCAAAAGTACGTTCCACTAACACAGGTCACTACTGTCCACACTGGTTTGTCCCAATACAAAAGATTGCAAGAACTCGTTCATCAGATTACCCTGATTAATCTAGCCATCCTGAAGGAGGAAACAAAGCATGAAAGTCGTTGATTCATTACCTGCAAATCTTGCCGTTCTCAAAGGAGCGGAGATTTTTACACATGGACATTTACCCATTGCGGCAGCATTCTGTCGCCGGTTAGGGCTTGTAGATATTGTCAATCGACTGGTTCCCAGTCAAATGGAGCTGAAACCCGGATTAGTTGTCCAGGCGATGGTTCTCGATACGCTTTCGGGGAGAACGCCGCTCTATCATATTAAAGATTTTATGGCCAACCAGGATATCGAATTGCTCCTTGGAACATCTGTCAGACCAGAGACTTTTAATGACACAAACCTGGGACGATCGCTGGATGCCATTTTTGAAGCCGGACCATCAAAGATCGTCTCGACACTGGGCGTTCGCGCCTCCCGGGAGTTTGTACTTGATGCAAAAGCTGTCAGCTACGATACGACATCCACCAGCGTCTGGGGTGATTATCGACAATGCGAAGGCGACAATCCTCCTCCGGGTCCCGTCATTACCCACGGCCACAGCAAGGATCAATTGCCTCACCTCAAACAATTCATGACGGAACTTCTGTGCGTTGATCGAGGGGTACCTATTTTCAGCAATACCCTTAACGGCAACTCTTCGGACAAGACATCGAATAACAAGATGCTTTCCCAAATCAGCACGATTATGGCGCAACATGGTTTAGGGACAGGGGCTTTTGTGTATGTTGCCGATTCCGCCGCAGTCACTGAAAACAACCTTGATTGCATGGAGGACAATCTGTTTCTTTCCCGGTTACCGGCGACATATACAGAATGTCACCGGGCTATCGGGGAAGCGGTGATGGCCAACCGGTGGGTTGATCTGGGAACTCTGGCAGAGACACCGACAAAGAGCAATAGACCGTGCGCATCATATAAAGCTTTTGAAACATCCGTAACTCTGTATAAGAAAAAGTATCGCGCCCTGGTTGTTTATTCCAGTTCTCATGATAAACGACGTCAAAAAAGATTAGATAAATCTATTGCCCAATCCGCACAGTCAATCAACGATCAATTGGCGAAAATGTCGATGCAATTTTTTTGTGAAGCTGATGCCAAAGCGGCTGCACAACGGGTTGAGGCCCTTTCAGAAAATCTTCACGTAGTCAAGGCTACGATCTCTACCCACGAGGTTCGCAAGCCCGGACGACCTCCGACCGATAAGCCGGCTCCCACCAACACCCGATATGTAGTATCGGGAAAACTGGCACTCAATACCGATGCCGTAGAACAAGAAAAACTCCTGGCAGGGTGCTTCGTTTTATTGACAAATGTACCAATTGTCGGAGAGAACGGGATGGAAGATAAAAAACTTCTGTTGACATATAAAGGTCAGTATGGCGTTGAAAGCGATTTCGCGTTTCTCAAAGACCCGATTGTTGTCAACGATATTTTCCTTAAAAAGCCGCATCGAATCGATGCGCTCGGAATGATCCTTGTCATTGCTCTTATGGTTTATCGCCTTATGGAACGGACTATGAGACTTCGGTTGAAAAAAACGAAAAAGGAACTTGTTGGATGGGAAAACCGAAAAACCGATAAGCCTACCGCCTTTATGATGACTACCGCTATTGTCGGTATCTTGGTTGCCATAATTCATAACACTCGAATATTATTACGCCCGCCAAATGATCGTCAAACAGATTTTCTTTTCGCTTTGGGACTCGGCAGCGATGTGTTTATTAATCCAAATTGCAAATGTCAACCGATAATTATTCAAAATCCGGCTCAAATAGGGTGAGAAATGTGGGTCAAAAGGTCGGCTTCGCTTGCATAAATAGCATTAGCCTGCGCGCGGGTAACTGGGTCGGGGATGATTTTTTCTTTTATTGCATCGGTATGAATGCGGTAATTGATTTTAGAAAGGGTTCGTTGAAAATTCCATTCGAGATTAAGTCTTTTATTTTCATCGGTTTTTAGCCTCTGAAATTCTTTAATCAAATATACCTTGAATTCAGGGCTAATCCACATACTAAACTCA
>DQIQ01000123.1 GCA_003942085.1 Thermoplasmata archaeon
AGGATGCGTTCAAGAACAGTCTCGTTGCTTTTGAGCGATGTGGAGAAATAGATCAGGCTCTTTTCAAGTTCCATCATCTTGAAAAGTTCCACATTCTTCATGGAGCGGTGAAGTTCAACTTCAATCTGGGATATTGAGCGTTCTATCTGGCGGAGGTGGCTCAGATAATACGAAGCATTCCGGTAAAAGATCTGAAACATGAACCGGGTTCGTTTTGCAGTTGTAAAATGTCGAACTTTCCCGGCAACAAAATCATCCAGGACCTGAGACTTGCGGCTGCAGACCGTGACCAGATAATCTTTGGCGATAATGATTCCCAGCGGATGCGTAGTTAAGGTCTTGATCTCTTCAAATTCAGTCATGACCGGAATATCCATGACAATCAGGACTACATCATCTTCGGCATCAATGCGGGGACGTTCCTCTTCATCAAGAGCTGCTTTTAAGAATTCGGGGGGGATTGCGCATTTCTCTGCAACGATCGCAAGTTCGGCTTCTGTTGGTTCGTACAACCGTATCCATGCATTTTCGCAGATCTCGTCAATTTTTTCAGTGATGGACGGTTCCTGTTCTTTTTTTGTCTTAAAGATCTGCATCATGGCCAAATCCCTCCTGCATCAGTAGTTTCTTTTTAAAAAGGGTGATTTCACACGGGGACTGTTGAAAATACCCTTCCTGTTTTAGTACTCATCATCTTTACGCTGGTAAAGATTAATTGTCACCGCCTTTATTTATGAAGTACTGTTGAGTTTTAAAAATCGGATGATCCTTTTTTTTTACTGGAGAACCTGTTCACTAAAAAAAAACTCTGATGAGATTACACCTAAGAACCGGTGATTACTCGTGTGTTCCCTCATCGGTTTTATTTTTGTCATAGAAGGTGCAGAACGATCCGCATCGGGTACACCCTTCGTTACACGGCTCAGTATGTATGGTAATATTTGCCCGCGGGAATTCAATTTTCAGGTCGGATTCAAGATGATCGGAAAGATCGTGGGACTGCAGCACAGAAACCGTACCGGGAACAACAAGGTGGAACTCAATAAAGGTTTCAGGACCGGATCGCCGTGTCTTAAGGTCATGAAATCCGGCATAACTACGTGCATGATCGCAGATTATCTCCTGTATCCTCCGCTCATCTGCCAGGGGAATGCTATGGTCGATAAGATCGGAAAAAGAACGACGGGTGAGATCATATGCTGCCTTGAGGATAACCAGAGCAACACCAATAGCAATGAGCGGGTCAAAAAGCGTGATACCGGTCAGACGGATAAGAATAAGCCCGATGAAAACACCCAGGGATGTATACACATCTGTCCGCAGGTGCCATGCATCGCTTTCGAGTGCAATGGACTCGGACAGTTTGGCCACCTTCATAAGCCGTTGGGACACAAACCAGTTCACCAGCGCAGAGATACCCATAACAGCGATACCGTATATGAGCAGTTCCGGTTGTAAAAGCTCGGATGATTCACCGAGCAGTTTTTGTGATGCCTCCCAGATGATCAGGATCGCGGCAACGAAGATTAACAGAGCTTCAATCAATCCTGAAATATCCTCGAATTTGCCATGACCGAACTCATGATGGGCATCAGGTGGTTCGGCTGATTTCCGTACCGAAAAAAATGCAATAACTGCTGCGACAAGATCCATCGACGAATGGATTGCTTCTGATATGATACTGACAGAACCTATCGCAAATCCGACAATAAATTTCATCAGGACAAGCCCGGTGTTGGATATTACTGACAAGCGTGCAGTTTTTTCCTTCAGCTGATCCAGCGCTGCTTTATCCATGGGCTGATTATTCATGAAGTTCTGTGTACGTATCGGCTTTTGTTTTACATCAAAGTATTGAGAAAATATCCTCCCGGATATCAACTGAACATACTCATACATGGATCCTGAGGGTATACTCTAAAGATTTTGAATATACTGCTAAAATGGATTCGAAAATCAATATAATTAAATTAAACTCAATAAATTAAAAAAATAAAATTAATATATATGGAATAACTATTCACATAGATATGCCTGGTACTTCCTCCTCCCGGTCTTTTTTTAAAAAAACCTCTGGAGAACAGAATGCAGGTGAACTGCTGGAGGATAGTCCGGCATTCAAACGTGCGAAATTCTGGTTTTGGCCAATTGTTTTGAGCGTTACCATTTGTTTTGGGATCTTTGCCGGAATACAGGGAGCATGTATCGGTTTTTTCTACGGGCTTGTTGGTGGGGGGTTTCTGCTTCATGAAAGTCTTCGGGTGAAAAAAAAGTGAA
>DQIQ01000124.1 GCA_003942085.1 Thermoplasmata archaeon
GATGAACTGATCAGGCATCTCCCTTGCAAATTCAGAAATGGCCTCAAATCCTGTGCAATGGGTCGGAACAATATAATCCGGTTTTATGGCCTTGATATCTGCGATTGTTTTTTGAATAACCTCCGGTTTAGCACCAGTCAAATGGAATCCTCCAATGATCGCATAAACTTTATCGGTGCCGGTCATTCTTTGAGCATGCTTCACTGTATTGACAATTCCCCTATGGGCACATCCCGATAGCACAACCAGACCTTTCTCTTTGGCATTCATAACGATGGCCTGTTCTCCAGGAAATTCCTCCTGAACAACCTGATCCCCAATCTTTGCAACAAAAGCTGGGGGTATTTTCTCATACTCCGTTACTCTTTCCACTTTTCCCGTAAAAAAAGCTCCAGGAACAATGGGCGTCGGAACCCTTGTCTCAACGATCTTCAACAGTCCTAACGATTCAATATCCTCTTTTTTTAATGCCAGAAGGCTAGCGACATTCCCATCAGGAGTTTTTACATATGTACCGACAAAAAATTGCTCCCCGACATAAAAGGGGGTTCCTTTAGGAATCTCGTTTTGTTTTGCTTTAAGAAGGTCGACTAAAGCTGCCTGGTGGTCGAAATGGTCATGACTCAGTGCCAAAGCTTCAATTTTTTTGAAATCAATCTTTAACAAATCGATGTTTCTCTTGACGCCTTGAAAGTCAGTGGCAAAGTCAAAAAGAAACTGATGGGGTTGGCCGTTAACGGTGGTTTCGACATGATACGATAGACCATGTTCGGCATGCAGTGCTCTTTCGAGAAATGATCCAGTGCCTAAATGTCGACTGGCAATTTTGTAATGGGGCCTAGTCGCATCGGCCAAATTGTCTGTGATAACGGTGATGATGATTTTTTCAGATTCCGGGATAGCAGCCGTACTTTGGGCGTACCCTCTTGAAGGAAAGATGTCACCAATAAAAAGGGCCGCCCCCGTCAATGCTGTAACCTTTAAAAAGCTTCTTCGATCAAGTTCTTTTTCCATAATGGGCTCTCCTTTCTTATTGGTTTCGATAAATTTCCACCGTCACGAACCAAACTTATTAAATGAGCCAATCATGCAATAGAAGATTGAGCAGGAGAAGCAATAAGTGAAAGAGAAAAATACGAAAGCCTCTAAAGGATGGACTACTCCTTCAAAGTCTTATTCGGGAGAACTTTAAGCCGTTTAGTCCTCATTCTCCACCCCCTTTTTCGTGCTGAGTTTCCCAAGCAAAAGAACCGAAGGTGATACCGAGATAATGGACTGACAGCAGAGGAGAGCTCCGGACCGCTACTAAAGAAGGAATTACATTTCCGGTCCGGCAAAAATGGAATGGATGATTTTTGTTAGGTCAAATATATTCCCGCCAATTGGTGAAAGTCAAATGAATTTTTATTCGCGTTGAATATATCACAAGGTAGCACCACATTGTGATTTGTCGGATGGAAAGCACCAGAAACCACCCATCTGTGAATAGGCCCTTTGACCTGTCGATATCTGTATCCTTGCCGCTCTCGATTTATACCCGCTTTGCTGTCAGTATCACCAGTTCAAACCCTTTGGATTTTTTGTGATATATAGCGTAGGGGAATTTGAAATTTTCGCAGACTGCCAGAATTTCACATTAATGGCAGGAATCTATTTTTCAAAAGAGAAGGGGGCTTTCCTAACTGCCCCCTTTTTGCCTGCAAGATTTATCTTTCCGTTCTTACCATGATCCGGTCACTGCAATATCACCCGCAGTCCCAAAATAATAGCACCCGTCAACACTGCACCCGTCCCACTGACCGTTTCCATTCAGATCCACATACCACCTGCCGGTGCTTGGACGGAAAACGCCAACCTTTGCAGTTCCGCTTCCGTCCCAGTCGCCGGAAACAGGCTGATCCCCGCTCATACCGAAGTTGATACAGCGATCCGTGCCGCAACCGTCCCATTGGCCATTACCGTTGTAGTCCAAATACCACCAACCGGTGGAGGGACGGAATACCCCCACTTTGCCCGAGCCGCTTCCATCCCAGTCTCCGGCAACTGGCAGATCCCCGCTCATGCCAAAATGGATACAACTGTCTGTGCCACATCCGTCCCATTGGCCATTGCCATTGTAGTCCAGGTACCACATTCCAGTGGTGGGCCTAAACACACCGACCTTGGCTGGTCCACTGTTGTTCCAGTCTCCGGCTACCGGTAAATCGCCGCTCATACCAAAATGGATGCAGCTGTCAGTGCCACAGCCCCATTCATGCCGAAGGTATAGCAACCGTCAATTGCGCAGTCGTCCCAATGATCGTTGCCGTTCAGGTCCAGGTACCATGTGCCGGTAGAGGCACGAAAGACTCCTATGCGTGAGGAATTAGATTCTGTTATTTGGACATTGTCAAGTACTGGACCATAATTAAGAGGATTTGTATTTAAACTTTGAAAAGTTAGTTTACTCAAGCTTGAAGTTGCTATAAATTCAAAGGAATATGAATTCCAGATCATTCCTGTGTATCCGGGAAGACTGGGGTTAACGTCAGTATTATCAATAAATGTATAGGTACCTGAATATTCTTCCATATCGGTCGCATTATAAACGAATGCAACGAGAGAAAGAGCTGTTCCATACCGAGCCCATGGGTTCCCAGATAAATCAAATGAAACAATGTACCTTGTCCCAATACTCGTTACAAAACTTTGACTAATTTTTCCTGGGTTTGCGCCAGTCATATCGATGCTATAGTTTCCATCCGAGGAGTTCCAATACAAATTCCCAACCCAATCGATGCTTCCTCCAGTTATTGTCCATCCCAATATGTCGTCATACTCACCAATATACGTAGTAGACGTTAAATTCCGAGACTGGTTTAACCCTGGCGGTGTAACGCCAGTATTAGGTGTTTCGAAACTGCCATTTATTATGGAGACTGATGCATGAGAAAAGGAAAAAATAGAAGATAGTAACAGAAAAGTAAAAATTAGCGTTTTTCGACTTAGTGTTTTCATGCCCCCCTCCTTTTTTTTCACGACATCCTGCGGGTCGACCTCTGGAAGCTTATAATAAAAAAGCTCCTAAAGGATTGACAACTCCTTCAGGGGCTTAATCGTGGGTACTTTACTGCTTAGGTTTTTCATTCGCACACCAGCCTTTTTGTTGGGTTTATCCAAAAAAGGTGATGCCGAAATAAAGAACAGACAGGAGATGAGAAATCAGGGCCACTGCTCAGGATGAAATTGCTTTTTCGGACCGGCAAAAATTGATATGACTACAATTGATTTATATTATATCTTGGCAAGTTTGGAAAAATCAACCCAATTTAATTTGGGGGTGGATATAATATCACAATGTGGTGCTACCTTGTGATTCGGATGAAAACACCGCAACCACCCAGTTGGTTAATAGCTTCTCCGAATGATGGATGTCTCAATTCTTAATGCCCGCCGGTATGGAAACCTATTTTTTATTTGCAACTGCTTTGAAAAACGTATAGCAAAAAACCCCATCTGTTTCAGTTGTTCTGTACAATCCATTAATCCCGTCATCAAAGGCTTTCGCATCTATTAAGCCAGCTTCAATTGAGGATTCACGCACACCTTTAATCATTGCCGTAAACGTGTTTTTGGTGAAACCCTCGACAAGCGAGGGTTTGCTCGAATCGGAAAATAGATCGGTGTCAAAGCTTGAACTGTGAATAATAGAGGCCGATCAGCGTTCTCAAACCCGTGTCTTATCGGTTCGCATCATTTTTTGATCGCCATGACGTTGTGGTTTAACACAGAGTAGGCAAGGCTGAAGAGATTTCCGACTTGCGCGTTGGTTAAAAGCCCTGACTGCCAGACCTAAGCGTGAACGTGGGCGGCCGAGTCTTCGATGACGCTGACGCCCGGCTTCCTGTGCGTGCCGTT
>DQIQ01000005.1 GCA_003942085.1 Thermoplasmata archaeon
GTGCCTTGGTTATCGGTGGTTCCTGTCGCGATTTGGCTATAATTCAGGTCTGGTCCGTATTTCACCGTGCTACCTGTTGTTGAGGGTGTGGTCTCCCAAACCACCGTTATCGTGGTCGAAGAGTTCTGCTGCCAGTTCAGATGGATGTCATACGGCAGATCAGATGAGGTGTTGCGCTGAGTTGCTCCTGTAAGAAAGAAAAGGTTGAACGCTGGCAGGATCATAAGAACACCGACAAACAAGCAAAAAAATTTTATTCCAATCACTAAACTATCCCCTATTAGAAGATATTTTTTCATCTATTTCTTTCTCCTATAGGAAAATAAAGTGTCCGTGGTTATTTAAATCTTTGTCAGGATAAAATTAGTGCTGGGGAAGGGATTTGAACTCTTTGGAATTAAAATCGATTTGATTTTTCTTCTGTTTTAATAACCGTGCTAATCGTAACCATGATAAATATTTACGCGGGGAGGGAGATTCGAACTCCCGAGGTCAGAGACCATAGGATTAGCAATCCTACGCCTTACCGGGCTGGGCCATCCCCGCAGACGGAGGAGAAGATAATAAACCAGTCTGATAAAAAGGTTATGTCAAAACAAATCTTAAAATACCCACTGGTTCTTCTCCGATACCAATGGAGGACTGGACTGAGAAATACCGACCGAAAACATTGCGTGATGTGGTAGGTAACGAACGCGCCATCTCTACCTTGCGCGCTTGGGCTGAACAGTGGAACCAAGGAAGAATACCGAAGAGCCGCGCCGCGATCCTCTCTGGAAAACCAGGGACCGGAAAGACCAGCAGCGCCCTTGCTCTTGCTCATGACCTTGGATGGACGGTCCTTGAGCTTAACGCCTCAGATGCACGCAATGAAACATCCATCAAAAGAGTCGCTACTGCAGGAGCGATCAATGAAACCTTTGATAACGCTGGGGAATTCACGCCATCGCGGAAGGGAGGACGAAAACTTATCATTCTTGACGAAGCAGATAATCTTTATGAAAAGCTCGACAGATCAGAGGCAGAAGGTAATCTCGGGGACAAAGGCGGTAAAAAAGCAATCATCGACACCATAAGAATAACAAAACAACCGATCATCCTTATTGTCAACGATTATTATGATCTGACGAAAGGGGGAGGGGAAGCGCTCAAAAGCCTCTGCACCGTCATTCAATTCTATGATGTGAACCCAAATCATATTGTTGAGCTGTTGAAACGAATCTGCAGACAGGAAGATATCGTTGCAGATATACAAGTATTAAAAACAATCACCGACCGGTCGAAAGGGGACGTCCGCTCAGCGGTCAACGACCTCCAATCACTTGGTTCGAACCGGAAGCAAATCAGCATCGAAGATGTGGACGTCCTCGGGTATCGAGATCGAGAAACTCTTATTTTTGATGCTTTACGGGAGGTGTTCAAAACAAAAAGTCTTCAGAACGGCAGGGATTGCATGAGAAACACCGACGTGCAACCTGAGATGCTCTTGCTGTGGATTACCGAAAATCTCCCCAGAGAGTATCTGGACATCGAAGATCTCGTGCGAGGATATGATGCGGTCTCAAAGGCAGATTTGTTTTTTGGCAGGGTTAAAAGAGGAAGAGCCTATGAACTCTGGTCGTATGCCTGCGATCTGATGAGCGGCGGGGTTTCGGTAGCAAAAACCCATAGCTACGGCAACACCCACTACATGTTCCCCCTGTGGATGAAGGAGATGAAAGGCAATCAATCCGCACGGATGCTCCGAGATGGTGTTGTAAAAAAGATCTCAATGCTGAATCATACCTCAGATCAAAAGACCAAAGAAATGATCCTTCCACATTTCCAGGCTATGTTCCGAAACAACACGAGATTTGCCTGTAGGATGATCAAAATGTTGGATTTCTCAGAAAGCGAAGTAAAATTCCTTCTAGGGGAAAAACATCTTCATAAGATGAAAGATGTTGTGCAATGCGCTGAGAAAACCGACGAAAAACAAGGAGAAATCGAAATCACCGCTGTTGTTAAAAAGAAAGTTGAAGAAGAGAAAAAAGAAAGCAGTGATCTGAAACAACCAAGCATCTTTGATTTTTGATATTATTTTTTCAGGTCATCAAGCTTTTTCATCACATCGACTGCTTGCTGTTTGTATTCGTCTTTTATCTTGGTATAGGTCTCATCTGAGATGGATTGCGCACGGTATTGTTTTTCCAGGTCTTTTAACAACGACAGCAGCAATGTCTTCTTCGTCATGAGGTTTTCTTCTGATTCAGCGACCGCTTTTTTTGTTTTCGACCGTTTTTTCTTTAACAGAAGCAGCAGCAGTGCGAGCGCAACGATGACGACAACAAACACGATAACGATAATGGTGATGTTTAAGGGGGCCTCTGTTGGTTTGTATAATCGGACCTGCAGCTCGTTGCTCACATCAGATCTGTACAGGAGGTATTTGCCTTGGAAGAGATTCAAGTCGGTGTTTCCATCGTTATAGATAACCAAAAAGGAGACCGTATCATACAAGAGCGTTTGAACAAAGTATTGCTCTGTGGTCGGCAGGAAGTATGTCAGGGTAACCGTGAGTGTTTTCGTCGGTCCTATCGTCAGATTCAGGGCACTGAGGTTACAGGTCCTGGTATTCCCGGTAATCAGCGGGACGAGCTCTTTTCCTGACTGGGTCTCGACGATCTTGGTGTCTTGGGCGTTTTGTTGAATCCAAAAGCGAAGGAAGGTAGCGTTTTCCCCTCCGTTGTTTATTACTGTCACGGTTTCATCTACTTGCAGGCCTTTCGCCGCAAGGGAAATCTCGACGCGCTCTTCGGTAACGATGACTCCTGTATCATCCGCACTCACGCAAGGGTATATGCTAATAAGTACGAGCATGCAGATGAGTAGTATTGCTCCTGTTTTCTTCATATGAATTCTCCGTTACCATGTGTTACTCGTTTATGTAGTTTTCGATTTTTCTCCTCCGCAGGGTTACGAAACCGAGAATGCAGCATTCATGGTTTCTTCTGTTTTTTCATGTTTGTTGTCGATTTCATTGGTGTTTTAGGACATGCTCAGAACTATTAATATAGAGAATGGAGTTACCCGTCTCAAAATAACAAAAAGGACGGAAAACCATGACGGTCGGAATCGTTTATTATTCAAGAACTGGAAACACCCGGGCTGCAGCACAAATTCTTGCTGAAAAACTCAAAAAGAAGCAGGCAGCTGTTGATCTCATAGAAATCGAAGCGGTGAAACGACCAGGGTTTTTTACCGCTGGACGAGCCGCGATGAAACAATTAGAGTTACCTGTTAAAAACACCGATGTTGATTTAGGAAAATATTCTTCATTGATCGTTGGATCACCAACCTGGGGCGGATGCTGCTCACCGTTTGTTAAAACATTCTTTTCCTCTGCGAAAAACATCAAAGGGAAAAAAACCGCTCTGTTCATCACGGGTGGTGGTATACCAGATCCACAGGGAAAACCAAGAGAAATGATGCAACAAAGCCTTACGAATGTCGGGGTGAACCTCTCTGACTCATTCCTTGGGCTGCAGATGAAAAAAGGCTCGATAGTAGTAGGGGAACAACATATTGATGGGTTCGTCCAATCAATACTCGAAAAATAACTCCTTATTCTTTTATTTAAAAAAAAATAAAGAATCAGGTCACATCGTTCGTAACCGACGGATACGCTCATCGAGTGGTGGATGTGTGGACCATACCGAGTCACGAAGCGCTCTTTTAAAAGGATTAGAAATGTAGAGCGGTGCAACGGTCTTTGAGCCTTTTGGATCGTCAGGGAAATCCTCTCGTATTTGCTCAAGAGCTTGGGCAAGTCCCTCAGGGTTCCGAGTCAGATAAGCTCCATCGGCATCAGCAAGGTATTCTCGTTTCCGTGAAATCGCTAGATACGTCAACCGCGAGAAGATAGGTGCAAGCACAATGAAAATAATCGCTATAATGATAATGATCCCGCCACTACTATCTCTTTTATTTCCCCGACCAGCTCCACCAAAGAACAGCATCCGTAACGCTATTTCTGCGATCAATGCAATCGCACCGACAACTCCAACGGTGACGGTCATGACCAGGATATCACGGTTCCGTATATGGCTCATCTCATGGCCAATGACACCTTCAAGTTGTTCGGTGTTCAGTTTCTGTAGCGCCCCCGATGTTGCACAGATGATGGCATCATCAGGTTTATGCCCCGTGGCAAACGCGTTGATGTGATGGGATTCCTGTACATAGACCTTCGGGGTGGGCAGTCCAGCAGCAAGCGCCATTTCCTCGACCTTGTAGATAAGGAGTTTTTCCTCACGGATTTGCGGGTTTGCCAGTCGTGCACCAGCCGCTGAAATCACGCTTTGCACGGAAAATGAATACGTAATAAAGATGTAGAACAATGCGATCGGCAGCCCGATCATCATGGTCAGAATTGGTGGCGCCCCGAACAGTAGACCTATTACAAAAATAAAAGAAAAAAGGAGAATGACCATGAACATACAGATGACGACGGTTTCCCGTTTGTTTTTCCGTATATGGTCCTCTATGAGTAGCGGTTGTTTTTCCATAGTATCAATCGGTTGTTACGCTTAGAATGATACTTTGGGCACTTCTTTTGATGCTTCCGGGATTTGCAGCATTTCTCGTGCTTTCTTCCCCATCATGTTGGCAAAAATGTTGCCGGGGAACGTCTCGACTGTGTTGTTGAACTTTAGTACTGTATCATTGAAATGTTGCCGTGAGTACGCGATCTTATCTTCCGTATGTGTCAGTTCATCCTGAAGCTGCAAGAAATTCTGATTCGCTTTGAGATCAGGGTAACTTTCCGCGACCGCAAACAGGCTTTTTAACGCACCGGTGAGCATGTTATCGGCGTTGATGCTTTCCTGAGGTGATTTTGCCGTCATAATAGCAGAGCGTGCCTTGGTGACGTTCTCAAGGGTCTGTCGTTCATGAGACATATATCCCTTGACGGTCTCCATGAGATTCGGGATAAGGTCCGCCCGTCGTTTGAGCTGCACATCTATCTGAGCCCATGCATTATCAATTTGGTTTTCGTATCTGATGACTCGGTTGTAGTAGCTGAAAAACCATAGCAGAACAACCACAACTATCAGCAGTACGATGAGTCCTATTATCAATGTTAGGTCCATAGTTTGCCTCCTCTGGGGTAGGTGTAATAAGATGTTTTATTTAAACATATCGTGATGCATGAGCTGCCCTCAGGATTGTCTTATTTTTTCTTTGCATTGAAGACCTCAAATGCTTCTTTCGGGGTTGCGTTTTTATGGACGATTGCGTTCACCGCTTTCACCATACTTACGGGGTTTGAGCTCTGGAAGATATTCCGCCCCATGTCAACACCGATGGCTCCTGCATGAATCGCATCATAGGCCATCTTGAGCGCTTCATCTTCCGGTTGTTTCTTCCCACCTGCGATCACGACAGGGACCGGACAGGACTCTATTACTTTTTCAAACTCAGGCACAAAATAGGTCTTTACGATATGTGCGCCGAGCTCAGCAGCCATCCGTGAAGCAAGACCCATGTACCGGGCATCTCGTTTCATTTCTTTGCCCACTGCGGTCACTGCAATAACCGGGATTCCGTATCGTTCCGCCAGGTCGATATACTGGGTCATCCCTAGGATGGTATCGCGCTCAAACTCAGCACCGACAAGAATCGAGTAGGCGACACCTGACGCGTTCAAGCGAATCGCATCCTCGATAGAAACGACTGTCCCTTCGTGCAAGAGTTCTTTTCCAATGATGCTTGTTCCCCCTGAGACTCGGAGGACTATCGGGACATCGATCGTTGGATTTATGTAGTTGCGTAGCGCGCCGCGAGTGAGCATCAACGTATCCGCATATGGTAGCAAAGAGTTCACCATGGAATCAAGCTGTTCAAGCCCTGATGTCGGACCCATGAAGTATCCATGGTCGACAGCGAGCATCACCGTTCGGCCGTCTTTTGGTTTAATGATCCTTGAAAGTCGATTTTTCATACCCCAATCCATAAGCGTATTCCTCCATTTCTCTTGTAAACAGACGAGCAATATATAAATTATTACTGTTGATGCCCAGGAGAGCGTCTTACTTGGGATATCAGGAGGTTTTTTTATTTAGAACGTCCGAACAATTGTAGCTTCGGTGTAATTTATCATTATTAAGGCAGGATTTTCTCCTTTGATTCATCATGCGAGCTTAATTGTGTAGCCGTGTAAAGATAACTCACAGATGAACGTGTAACAATAAAAGAATCTCGAGGGGAGTGTTTTTATTTAAATATAAAAAACATATATAAGAGATTATTAAATATGTAAAGAGAAATATTGTTATATATATTATGAATATATTTTTTTCAAAACATTTATATGCATCTACAAGATAATATTCTCAAACCTGATTATTAGGAAAGATTACAAAAAATGGAACACTTACCTTCAAGACCACTTGGTATTGACATACTCAAAGAAGTACCTTGGGGGACGCATCTATGCTGTTTTTATGAATCAATCGAAGACTACTTCGATATCGTCAATCCCTATCTTAAAACAGGTCTCGAAAACAATGAATTCTGCACCTGGGTCATTCCAAAATGCATTGAAAAGGAAAAAGCAATCGATGTTTTACAAAAAGTAGTCCCTGATCTTCAGAACTATATTCGAAAGAACCATCTCGAGATTCTTGAATATGATGAATGTTATATCAATAAAAAAAGATTCGACGGGGAAGTCATCCTTGCTGGTTGGAGAAAAAAATTCAAGACAGCGCTCTCCACAGGATTTGAAGGAGTCAGGCTCGCTGGGGACATTTCATGGATTGAAAAGAATCAATGGGATGACTTTGCCAGGTATGAATATGAAGTCAACAAAGAGTTCTACAATAAAAGAATGCTTGCCATCTGCTCGTACCCTCTTGAGATCCTTGGAGCAAAAGAAATCTTTGACGTTTTAGAGAATCATCACTATACCTTGATCAGGCGCAACGGCAAATGGATCGTTGCAAGAAGTTTTGTAGACATGCTCAACAAGCTGCTTGAAATCCACTATCACCTCAGGGGAGAAAATATTGATTTAATTCGACAGATCGGGATATCATCCCATGAGATAAAGACACCGTTGACATCAATGAAAGGGTACACACAAATCCTGTTAAAAGGACAACTCGGTACAATCACGGGACCACAAAAGAACGCCCTTGAAATCCTGGAAAAAAATATTAACCATTTGAACACCCTGGTTGGCAATTATCTTAGCTTGGTGCAACTAAAAACAGGGACAATGACCATTATAACAGAGAAGATCTCACTGCACAGTCTCATCAAAGAGACCATGAACATTATTTCCCCCTTGGCTGATTCAGAGGAAATAAAAATAAATGTCCGATTGGAGGCGGGTTTACCGCAGCTCAGTATTGATTTTATAAAGATGCAGCAGGTCCTCATAAATATCATTGGGAACGCCCTGAAATTTTCATCAAAAGGGTCATCGATCAATGTTCATATCAGCAAAAAAAATAAAGACATCCTGTTTGAGATCCAGGATTATGGTCTAGGCATCCCCAAGGATGAACATAAAAAAATTTTTGATATGTTCTTCCAATCTGAATCAACTAAAAAGAAAAACGTAAAAGGAACCGGCCTGGGACTTCCCATCGCAAAGACCATCATTGAAGCACACGGGGGGCAGATATGGGTTGATAGCACCCTGGGCAAAGGAAGCACGTTTAGTTTCACTCTTCCCATCAAATCAGTGAAAACACCAAAAATAATTCCCCTGTTATAGAATTCGAAGATTCAAATCTCCCTTTTTTATTTAATTTTGTTCCCATGTCTCGATATTTCTCAGGAGGTCATATCCAGTTTTGGGTTGGCAAACCTTTTTTATGTGCCGTGGTGTTACCAGTCCGTACTATAAGGGAGGCAACCTATGCCAAGTATTGAGAATTTAGAGCCAAAACTCGTATGGAAACATTTTGATGAGATTAGGAAAATCCCACGCTGTTCAAAACATGAGGAAAAAATCAGGGAATACATTGTTAATTTTGGTAAGAAACAAGGGCTGAAAACAAAAGTAGATTCTGTCGGAAACGTCGTCATATTAAAACCGGCATCCTCCGGGATGCAAAACAAACCCACAGTGATTCTGCAAGGCCACATGGACATGGTCTGCGAAAAGAACAGTGACGTGAAATTCGATTTTTCCAAAGACCCCATCCAGCTAAAAATCAACGGAGATCTGCTCACCGCGGATGGAACGACCCTTGGTGCAGACAACGGCATAGGGCTTGCGATTAGTCTAGCAATCCTGGAGGATAAGAATCTTCGACACGGACCGATCGAATCATTATACACCATCGATGAGGAGACCGGGCTTACTGGCGCGTTTGCCATGAAATCAGACATGCTGACCGGCAAGGTAATGCTTAACCTTGATAGCGAGGATTTCGGGGTTATTACAGTCGGATGCGCAGGCGGAGGAGACTCAGTACTAGAACTTCCAGTAAAAATGCAACCCGTTCAAGGAGGAATGGAAAACATAGTCGTCAAAGCCTCCGGTCTTCGAGGGGGACACTCAGGGGTTGATATCCACGAACAGCGAGGAAACGCCATAAAAATCCTGACGCGGCTGTTATGGAAGACGTCACAGAAGTTCGATTTCTTCCTCTTTGACATCAAAGGTGGGGACAAACATAATGCAATTCCACGTGAGGCGTATGCAAAAGTTGCTATCGAAAAGAAAAATAAAAACGCTTTTGTCACTGCGTTGAAGACAGAAGAAAAAGATATCTTTGATGAAATCAGACCGATTGACCCGAATTTCAAAGTCGATGTTGAGTCCTGCGAACCATCCAAGACAGCCTTGGATAAAACATCTCAGGCTAAAATTCTCAACCTTTTACATGGACTACCGCACGGTGTCCATCAGATGAACTACGATATCAAGACACTGGTCAATACCTCCACGAACCTTGCCACGGTCTCCGTTAAGGAAAACACGGTATCCATTGGGATGAGCTCCCGAAGTCCGATGAAATCCGCGCTCCAGGACATGCGGGATCGCATCAAAGCGATCGCATCACTCTCTGGTGCTACCGTATCAGAAGGAACGCCCTATCCTGGCTGGAAACCTGATCTTCAATCAAAGATCCTAGCGCTATCAAAGAAAACATTCAAAGACATGTTCAACGCTGAACCTAAAATAGAGGCGATACACGCGGGACTTGAATGCGGCATTATTGGTGAGAAATTCCCAGGGATGGACATGATCTCCATCGGACCAACCTTGAAAAACCCGCATTCACCTGAGGAGCAGCTTCATATCAGCACTGTCCCTAAATTCTACAAATATCTCCTCAAGATCCTCGAGTCGGTCTAAGGGAGACCTGTGCCGGAAAGCTTTAGGTTTTCAATCATCATTCCCGTACTGCATGAATCAGAAATAATTAATGCACACCTGGAATCATTAAAAAAAATCGAGACAGACGAGCCTTTTGAAATCATCGTCGTTGATGGAAGCCCGGCTCTGGATACAATTAAGGTCATCACGGACAAAACAATCATCACCATCCCGTCCCAACAGGGTCGAGGACGGCAGATGAACGCTGGAGCAGCACGCGCAACTGGTGATATCCTTGTTTTTCTGCATGTCGATACCTTCCTTCCAACAAACGCTCTTGTCCTGATTCATAAACACCTTCAAAACCATCAGCTTGTCGGAGGTGCGTTTACCTTACGGATTCGATCACACAATCCTTTGCTCAGAATGATCGCTGCATTCTCCACGCTGCGTTCTCAGATCACTCGAGCCCCGTACGGGGATCAGACCATCTTTCTTCGAAAAACCTCTTTTGATGCGCTCGGAGGATACTGGGACATCCCCTTGATGGAGGATGTTGAACTGATGCGACGACTCAAAAAAAAGAAAGGAAAAATCATCATCCTTCCAAATCCGGTCATCACCTCTGATCGACGATGGAACCAAGAAGGACTCTTGTATACGACTTTACGTGATAGCATCATCATCACCCTATACTGGTGCGGAATACCAGCAGAAAAACTCGCGAAATTCTATCCCTGGCAAGAACAATGAACCTAATAAATAGGTGAATATGAACCCTCCTTATACAAATTGATAAATAGAGGTATGGAATTCCGAACACAGAAATCGACACCGGGGAAACTATAAGATATGTCTCAGATGAAAAATGAGTTCGAGCAGCGTGTTTTCGACGTCATCCACCATCGATTGCAGTGCATTGATCTCCAAACCATACAGATAAATCTCGGGTTTACCTGTAATCAAACCTGCATGCATTGCCATGTGAAAGCATCGCCACATAGGAAAGAGCAGATGAACTGGAAAACAATGGAATTGATACTTTCAGTTACCGAAAAATTACCATCGGTCTGTATTGATATCACCGGTGGAGCACCTGAGCTTCATCCGCATATCGAAAAATTCCTCAGAAGCCTCGTTTCCCAACACCATCGAATCCAACTACGAACAAATCTTACGATTCTCTTAGACCCGCTCTATAAACATTTTCCCTTGCTCTATAAAGAATTAGGAGTAGAGCTGGTTGCATCATTGCCGTGCTATCTTGAAGAGGAGGTCCGTCTGCAACGCGGAAAAGGTGTGTTTGAGAAAAGCATCGAAGCACTCCAAGTATTAAATAAAATCGGTTATGGGACAACAGAAAAGCTTCCGCTCACGCTTGTATTCAACCCTCTTGAACCCGTTTTGCCACCAGAACAAAAAGCACTTGAAAACGAGTACCGCAAGCGTCTCGCAGAATGCTATAATATACAGTTCACACGACTGATCACCCTGACGAACATGCCGATCGGACGATTCCTCGATGTCTTAAAAGATAAAAAACCAGAGTATATGGCGCTGCTGAAACAATCATTTAATCCACAGACCTTACCTTCACTGATGTGTCGTCATCAAATTAACATCGGCTGGGACGGCATCCTTTATGACTGCGATTTTAATCTTGCTGCCGAGCTTTCGGTGACATCAACTGTACCACGTCACATCCAGCAATTTGACCAATCGGTGTTATCGACACGGGAGATTCTAACAGGGGATCATTGCTTTGGATGTACCGCGGGTCATGGGTCTTCCTGCGAGGGAGCACTAGTGTAATGGGAGATTATTACTGAAGAAATTATGAAAAAGGAAAAACTAAAAAATAATGAACCAAACGACTGGTGGAAACCGGTCGTCTTGATCACACTCATCATAACAGTCTTTATTGTCGTAAATGTATATGGATTCGGGGGGAAAATCGAGGAGTTACAACACTGGATCAGATCATTAGGTCTTTGGGGACCGCTTGCGTTCTTTGTCGTCTACCTCGGGGCGGTGATTGCGACAATCCCTGGGACCATCTTTGGGGTGATTGCTGGCGCGCTGTTCGGCTCATTCGTAGGGGTCATCCTCATCAGTGTCGCATCAACGGTCGGCGCGAGCCTTACATTCCTTATCGCCCGCTATTTTGCTCGTGATGCAGTGGCTCGATGGCTCTCAAAAAACAAGACAATGAAACGGCTTGATACCCTCACCGAGGAACACGGCATGTTCATCGTCGGGTTAACCAGATTGATCCCGTTATTCCCCTTCACCTTATTGAATTACGGGTTTGGTCTGACGAGAGTCTCATTTAAGACCTACTTGTTCTGGTCGTGGCTCTGCATGCTCCCTGGCACTATAATCGTGGTTGTCGGTACTGATGCTCTCACCCAGGGGCTCACCCAAGGACGAGTTCCCTGGGTGTTAGTAGGTGTTTTAATCATTACTGTACTCACACTCGGACTTATCGTTTGGTACGCACGACGACAATTACAAGAGAAAAGAAAAAACCAGGATGAATCACCAATAAAAAAATAATATTTGATTCCCTAAAAAAGATTTGAGATTGCCATGGTTGGACAAAACGATGGAACCAAAAAATCATCAAATACAAAAGAAATAATGGCTACCGTTGTTTCTGAATATATCGAGAGATGCACCAGCTGTCATTGTTGCATGGACGTCTGTCCAGTCACTAAAGATGCGTTTTCTATTGATGAGCTGAACCAGGCATCAAAAGAAGGCCAAGAGGTCCCTACGAACATCAAAGAGTTCGCGTTCCACTGCATACAATGTGGGAAATGCGTTCCGGTCTGCCCGGTGAGCATTCGCAGAGATTTAATGGTTCGATACATTAAATGGAAAGTAAGGGACCAAAAGCCTTGGAACTATAGGCGATACCTTTTCATCAAAGGACCGGATCTGACTGGTTTAAAAGGAATTATACAGCGACTGTATATTGTATTAAAAAAAATAACAACCCGCAATCTTTCTTGCTTCATGGAAACAACACCAACCAAGAAGGCTGATGTGCTTTTCTACCCGGGCTGTTACATCTACTCAACAAAAACGGTTCGACAGACGCTCCGATTACTTGATCATCTCGGTTGTTTGTATACGGTTCTGGGGGGTGTTACTTCATGCTGTGGCGCACCGCATATGTTACAGGGTGAGTTTGAACAGGCTGATCACGCCTGTGAGGTATTATCAAAGAAAATAAAATTTATCGATCCTAAGATAGTAATTACTGCGTGTGCTGAATGCTTTGAAGTCCTCGAACAAATAAAAAAATCATCTGATGAAAAATTCGAGGTTCTCAGCGTCGCACAATACCTCATACAACAGAAGAACAAATTCCCTGATATGAAAATCAGAGGGAAGATAACGGTCCATGACTCCTGCCGATTCCAGAAAGAGACGCCGCAAGGCTTGGCAGCGCGAGACGCAGCATCTACCTTCGGCCAATTCGTAGAGTTTCCCTTAGGTCACCAGTCCTCCTGCTGTTATCAGTGGAACCATGGGAACGACCCGGGGAATAACCTTCGTTTGGCCAACTACTTTTCAGCGATAAAAAATCTTGCCCCAACCCTGGCGTGTAACTGTCTTACCTGCTATGAAGAGCTGAAAAAGATACGCACCGATATCGAGATCATTGATGTGTTGCAACTCTTCGAAGAAGCACTTGATGCAACATCATCAAAGGAGCAAAAACACCGATGAAGAACCATAATGCCTGCCTATTGTTGTTCGTAAAATACCCGGAAAAGGGCCAGGTGAAACTCAGGCTCTCCGCAGATCTTAACGTTGATATTGTTCAAGAACTGTATCGTCGTTTTGTGTACGATACACTTGCTACAGTAAAAAAAATTGATGCCGAGATCTTTGTCTGTTTTTTTCCGCCTGACGCTCAGAAAAAATTTCAAGAATGGCTAGGGTCAGACTTAGTGTTTCTTCCTCAGCAAGGAACTGATCTAGGGGAGCGGATGAAAAACAGTTTTTCTTCTGCGTTTTTACAAGGGTTTCGACGAGTCATCCTCATGGGAAGCGACAGCCCTGATCTTCCCGCAAGCTTTCTTCAAAACAGTCTTGCAGAGCTACAAACCCATGATGTGGTGCTAGGACCATCATCTGACGGTGGATACTATCTCATCGGATTTCGAGACACCAGCTTTGATCCCTTGGTATTTGATGATATTCACTGGAGTAGCCCACGCGTGCTAAAAGAAACAATGGAGAAGATACAATGCAAGAAGAATCGTCTTAGTCTTTTACCGGTATGGAGTGATGTCGATACCATAATCGATTTGAAAAATCTGATTCAACGAAACCGAAATACATCCTTTAAATCCTCCCAGACGATAACCTTTGTGCAACAAAATAAGATACTACTGGAGGACGATGATGTCACCAAACCAAAAAAGTAAAACAGAAACCACATTTTTGAAAGACAAAAAAACCCTGCTCCTCTACTCATTATATCTTTCGATCGGGAGCGTATCATTATTTGCCTCGATGGTTGCTCTGAACACCGCATACCAAGGATTGATCTGGAGCTACTCGACCAGATATATCGTGAACTCAATTGCTCTAGCACTCGCCTTGTTTCTCGCCGGCATCTTGCTCATTATCGCATGCATCGGGCTTCTGAAGGAAAGGCCGTCTGCTCGGGTATTTGGATTTGCTGGGTTTGGGTTTCTCATCGCGTATTCCTTGTTCGTCCTGTTTATCGACCATTATGTCGCCTACACACTGGTTTACATGCTCATCCTGCTTATTCTCTTCGCTCTCATCCTTGCAGTAGCGGTATTCTTCTTGCATAAAAAACGTCGTTGATCAATCTTGAGTCTCGGTGATCATATAGACAGTTTTCTGAACACCAGATAAACAAAGAAAACCAGCATTCCGAAGATAAAGACGGTACACACCATCGCGTCACGCTCTTCTTCTAATGAGAAGACGTTCTGAGTAAAAGTATTGTCTCGTACGACGGTATGATACTCAGGAGACGGTTTATGGAGCCCGATTTGATCTTGGATGAAGGTATTGCCGATCACCTGGTTGTCGTAGGATTCTCGGATGTTCACCCCAGTGTATCCGTTCTGAGAAAACGTGTTGTTCAGGATACAATTGTTATTTGAGAACTCATACAACCCGAACCCATTGGCAGGCTGATCAAAAACGACATTCCCAATGAGCCTGTTGTTTGATGCGTGGTTGAAATAGACCCCACAGCGCCCATTATGAAAAATCGTGTTATTGGCAATGAGATTGTAGCCTGCGGTAAACCCAAGCTGCATCCCATAAAAATTATCAGTGATGATGTTGTTTGAAATCGTGTTATTATCTGAGTTGATGTAGATGCCAGCGAACGGAAATTTTTTCTCACTATGGGTGATCGTAAAACCAGAGACCGTGCTATGACCTGCATCAAGGCTGATGACGTATCCTTCAGCATCCCCATCAAGTATCGTACTACCTTTCTTATCGCCAATGAGATGAACAGGCGTGGAAATTATGATCTGTCCGTGATACGTCCCTGAAAAAACCTGGATGGTAACGCCAGAGGAGACATTATCCAGTGCATCCTGAATCATTGTGTAATTCCCTGGTCCGTTCCCTCCGACAAAGAGAGTTGGTATGGCAATCTCCTCAGCGGATGCACTTGAGAAAATAAATGGAAAAATACAAAATAATGTAAGGATTCCAACCCCAAGGATACTTGTTTTTTTCATACGTCTTTATACCTGACATCAGGAGAGAGAACTAATAGTTTTTGGAACGCATAAGTTTTTAGTTCAGGATGTGTTTTCCTTGCTTCATCTAGAGGTGAAACCATGACAAAAACAACCGTTATTTTACATAGTGAATCCCTAGGAAGAGGAAGTGATGAGCTAGGAAAATCAATGACTGGAGCATTCCTGCTAAAGTTATGGGGATCAGACAGAAAACCAGATACGATTATTTTTTATAACTCAGCGGTGCATCTGCTTACCGAAAAGTCATCGGTGTTGGACTCCTTAACCGGGCTTTCCAAGGCTGGTGTTGATCTTGTCGCCTGCCAGAAATGCATCGGATATTATGAACTCGAAAAGAAGGTCGTCATCGGTCGGATAGTCGAGATGCAGGAAATCGTAGGGATTTTGATGAAATCAGATAAAGTGATTACTCCATAATGAACTCATCATTAGAGTAAAATAAATACAGCGGGGGTTCTCAGTTAGATTCCCGTAAATGAACACATCAGCAATCCTAATGTAGAAGCTCAGACGATAACGCTTTTTTCTCCCCAAATAAAAAAGAAGTCTCCAGAGGGAGCTTTGTCGGTTTACTCATCTCTAGTTTCAAGATGGTATCGATACCTTGTGAGGGAAGATGGGCTAGCGCCCCCATCTTTGCGTCAAATAAGAGAATGAACGTGTTGCATACCATACTGATCTCCTGCTTTCGCAGATCATGTAAAAAATTATAGAACTCATCTAATTCCTCTCCTGTTGGTTTTGAGAAGTTGATGAGTTGTGAGAGGGAATCGATGATGACGATATCCGGGTTTGTTTTCTCAATGCCGTAGTGGATGATTTCTTTCATCGTGTGAAGATCCCGCGGTGGTTTATGGTACAGAACCCTATCGATGTTTTCTTCTACAGGGAATGCAAATCCGGAGACGCAATCGATGAAAAAAACTCGTTTTTGATCAAGGGGTTTTTGCTCTAACGCATGTCTCATGTAGTCGTGACTTCGTGTCAATGAAACATAGAGGACATTGGTGAAATGATTTGATTTGATTTTATTAAAAAAATCAATCAGCTGAGTAAATTCCATTGAGTCATGGAGCACGAGGAGGATTCCGTCGAGGTTTTTCATTTCCTCATCAACATCATTGTGTATCGCGCGCCAGTACCTTATTTCGCCTTCTTTTTCCATCATATGAATCGCTCTAATCTTTCCATTCTGGTTTTTCTTTTATGACTTCTAGCTTCATGATCGTGTCCGTGAACAGGGTAGGGAGTGTTTTCATTGACCCCATTTTATCATCATAGAGGAGGATGATGGCATCGCGAGTGATGTTGAGGGTGTCTTCTTTTACAGATCTAAGAAAGGTGTAGAAATCGTGAAGTTCTTCTTCTGTCGGCATGGTGAAATTTATAAATTGTGAGATTGAGTCGACGATGATGACATTGGGGTTTGACCACCGAATGTTATCCAAAATCAAATGTTTCATTTCCTCTAAATTACTGGGAGGGCTTCGGTAGACGCAGTCTGCCGTATCATGATGGTCAAGGAGGAAGCCGGAGACACAGTCGACGATAAAGAGCTTCTTTGAAGGCAAGGGAAACATTTGTAGGGTTTTTTTGATATGATCATAACTGTTGATCAGGGAGATATAAAGGATCGTTATCTCCTTGTTTTTTCGCAGGTTTTTTAGAAAATCGACAAGGTCTGAGAACTCTATGGAGTTGTGGGTAAGCAAGATTAAGCCATGGAGAGATTCAAAGGTTATACTGATTTCTTTTCGTATTTCTTTCCAATAGTTTATCTGAACTATATTGAGTTCTTCCATAGGTCCTCTCATCATCAGTCCAGCGTAATTGTTTAGATAGCAGGACTACGCAGGATATGTTGGTGGATCGTGTTGATGAGGTCAGGAAACTCAAATGGTTTGGTGATGTAATCGACGATTCCCAGTTGGAAGAGTTTTCGTTTTTCTTCATCTGAATATCGCACGACCGAGAGAAGGATTATCTTTGGTTTGGTTTTTTTTGCTTTGAGTTGTTCAAGGATTTCTCTGGTGGTAAGACCCGGCATCATGACGTCAAGGGTGACAAGGTCTGGTGTGAAATCATCGATTTTTTTGAGAAAATCATCACCATTCTCCGCGGTGACGGTCACAAATCCTTCTTTGTGGAGCATGAGATTAATCATTTCTCTCAGATCGGGTTCATCATCTACGATCATTATTTTCGTCATTTTCCCTCACTTTACTTAAGTAATGTTAATGTAATGTTTTTTTTAATAGTTTCCGTTCATGTTCTATGTTCACACAGAGGTCTCTGCCAGCTCCTTAATCTTGTTTACAGTAACATCATTTGATTTAATGGGGAGAACAAATCGAAAAATACTGCCTTTGCCCTCTGAGCTTTCAACCCATATTTTTCCACCATGCAACTTAATGATACCCTTACAAAGAGCAAGACTAAGACCAACACCACCTAACAATCGGTCATCACCAGAATCTACCTGATAAAATGGCTCAAAAATCATTTCCTGTTTATCCTTTGATATCCCACGACCAAAATCCTGCACCTCAAACAAAATATCGTCATTTTCCTTCCTTGCTCTAATGTTAATCACCGAGCCGTCTGGTGAAAACTTTATCGCATTACCAACAAGATTCTGTATCACCTGCTTTATCTTGTCACAGTCAACGATCAAATCAGGCAATTCTTTTTCCACATCGACGTTGATTACCATCTCCTTTTCATAATCATACGCTTGCAAGGTCTTGGTTGTTTCTTCGACAAGAGTTTTTGGATTCACGTTACAGGGAGTAATAATCAGGGTCCCTGTTTGTACATTGGAAATATCAAGAATATTCTGTATGGTATGATCAAGACGGTTGGTATTACGCAAGATTACCTCAAGACCTTTCATCTGCTCTGCATTTGTGCCACCGAAACTCTGTTTTAACAACATCTGCGTATATCCCTTTATCGCCGTAATCGGAGTACGCAGCTCATGAGAGGTGTTTTTCAGAAATGTCGTCTTGATGTCATTCAGTTTTTGCAATTGTATATTCTGAAATTCAAAATACTTGTTGAGGTCCTTAATTTCTTTAATGGCATTATTACGTTGAATGGCGATCGCGGCTTGGTTGATAAACGTCTCAATAACTTCAAGGTTCTGGATCTTGCAATCATTTTTTGCAGCCACAAATATATTCCCAAATATTTTTCCGTCTTTAACAAGGGCGATTGTGTATAACTCATTTAGGTTCATTAACTTGTCAATAATGAGAGATATCGCTTTTGGAAACTGAGGGAGAACAAATCTATTAAAATCATCGACAGAGAGATGTATGAACTTTCCTTGGATTAACTGTTGCCGTATTCCCTCATCGTTTAACACAAAATTTGTACCGGCAGGATCTTTACCCAGGATTTGTAAAAATTTTTCCATGTATTTTCCATATCCTAGGACCTTGTTAATAATAAAATTGCTCGAATTTTCATCAAAATACGCAATCGTCACGAAAGCATTACTTACCATTTGTTGTATTTTTTCTCCAATGTATTGGTAAATATCACCACCAATTGGAAAATTCGCTAGTTCAATTGCGGTTGTCGATAAAAATTGAGCGTTTTCTATACATTTGTTCTGGGTCTCATCTAAAATTTTACATGACGAACAGGATAAATCTACCGCTTTGAAGGAATCCTGAGGTATGATTACTTGTTTCTCAAGCTCATTCATTTCTCCAGGTTTTTCACCAAGAAGAGGGTTTTCTGCTGTATTTGTACCTGTCCCCAGCCCAAACAGATCAACTCCCTTGAACCGTTTTTCAATGCCGGTTATGGATTCCACGGGCAAAACGAACTTAAACGTGCTCCCCTTGCCAGGGATCCCTTCGCTTTCAACCCAGATTCGTCCGCCATGAGCAACAACAATACCATAACAAATGGCAAGACCAAGACCGGCTCCTCCAAACTTTACATCCGTACTGGAATCTACCTGATAGAATGTCTGGAAAATTTTCTGATGATGTTCAGTAGATATTCCCCGACCGAAATCCTGTATCTCAAACAGGATATCCTGGTCTTGTTTTTTCACTCTAACATTAATAACAGACCCATTTGGTGAGAACTTGACTGCGTTGGTTAAAATATTTATAATAACCTGTGTAATCCGATTGTTATCAATACCTAATTCAGGGATTGCTTTTTCTACTTCGGTATCAATTTTTATTCCTTTTAAACCAGCGGTAATTTGCATTGCGTCATAAACTTCTTTTATCATTTTTTCGATATTTGTTTTTTCAACAACAAACTTCATCGTTCCAGATTCCAGTCGCGAAACATCAAGAATATCTTGGATGAGACGAGCTAATCGATCTGAATTACGTTGAGCGATGTCCAATGCATTTTTTTGTTCATCATTGATCGGCCCAAGAGTTCCTCTCAAAATCATTTGGATGTATCCTTTTATTGCAACTATTGGTGTACGGAGCTCATGAGAGGTCATGTTCAGAAAAGCTGATTTTATTTCACTTAGTTTTTTCATTTTATCAGTAGTTTCGTATAAATCCTCCATGATGTTCAACGTCGCCAGATCATTTCCTTCCAAAATGTTAATTTTTTCCTGCAACAACTCTTGATTTTTTTTATTTTCTTTAAAACTCTCCCCGAGGTCTTCAATCATCATGTTTATACCAATCGCAAGTGAATCAAAGTCATCGTTTTTGTTTGAAATTACAATCTGAGTAGAATAATCTCCTCTCGCCACTCGTTCTATCGCTATGACCATTTTACTTATACGATCTTTCTCCGATATTTGATCCATTATCAGCTTCATTTTCACAAGTAACCTCGTTTTTATCTTCTCATCCTACTCCTTTAGCCATGCAAGACTACTTTCTTTTGAATTGAAAATTTTTATATTTTTATTCTTAGAAAAACCAATGACAAAAGACGCAATCACTCTGACAACTGGATTATAGCCATATATGGCGATTTTTCCGACCGATTCATCTTCGGTCATTTTTGCGAAAATCTTTCTTGCTTCCGATGTTGGTTTCTTACATACACTGTTATTTATCAACAGATCCACTTTCCTTGTAGTGTTCCCTTCAATCCTGCGCATCAGTTTCGTAGATGCATCCTTCAACGCAAATGCATCTTGCACATCGAAGTCTCCAACAAGATCAATATACATAATGCCATCTTCACCGAGATAAAATCTACTTTCTCCCACTCGAATTTCCCTTTCTTCTTTGTTCAATTTTTCACATTTCCGTTTAGTTCATTTATTCTTTTTTTCAATTCTTCAAATTTCCTCATTTTACTCCTTAAACCATGCAAGAGCATCTTCTTTTGAATTGAAAATTTTTATATTTTTATTCTTAGAAAAACCAATGACAAAAGACGCAATCACTCTGACAACAGGATTACTTCCATATATGGCGATTTTTCCGACCGATTCATCTTCCATCAATTTTGAGAACATCTTTCTTGCTTCCGGTGTTGGTTTCTTTGCCGCGTTGCTATTTACTAAGATTTTTATTTTCCCTTCATCATTTTTTTTAGCCATACCTAACATTTCCAAAAAAGCATCCCTTATTGCCAATGCATTTTGCTCATTGTATTCCCCGGCAATTTCGATATACAATATATCATCTTCATCATAACAAAATCTACTTTCGCCCACTTGCATTTCTTTTATTAATTCGTTCAACTCTTCACTTTTCCAGCCAGTTCATTTATTCTTTTTTTCAATTCAATCATTTTCATTTCTCTTTCGATAGTCACTTTTTTAAAACGTTGAAGCTCATCAACTTTCTTCATAAGAGCATCTGTCGAACCTTGCAAAGAGCGATGCGTTTCATCCAATTTCACTTGACTTTGTTGAAGCTGCAGAAGCATTTCATTTATTGTTTGAGTGAGCAGAGTGATTTCATCGTTTCTCCCGCTACTCTTCACCCTGGAGGAGAAATCTTTGAGCTCACCGATGCTTTTAATTTGTTTTTTCAGACGATTCAACCGGGAGATGATTATCCTGTCCACGAGAAGAACGATGGCACATGACACAACAACGATAACACCGACAATAATGACAAGGAATTGAATCATTGCATTTTGACCAAGGATGGCGGTTGATCGAGGACTATCTGTCCGTAAGATAATACCGGATTGCCCATAGATGTCTTTTAATGCTGTGTACCCTACGACAAATGTAGTGTTTAGTGGTCGAACAACGATTGGGTTTTTTTCAGATAACAATGAAATCGCTTGCTGATAGTCTTTTGGTAATTGAGGATTGTCAATGAATTCAAATTGTATCGATAATTGGGTTGTTAAAGAGATTTCATTTATTTCTTCATCATTTAGATATATTCCAATGAGCAATGTTCCTTGGATTGGACCGTCCATATAATTGGTGAGAATAGGTCTGGATGTAAGGATTACAGCCTGTTGTTGAAAGATAAGGATTCCACTGATTGTACTATTGAGTGTAGGATGCTCCAAGAGTATTGACCCAGAGCGAAGATGATCTATTAATTCTGGAGGGATAGGGGTCTCTTCGTTTTTTTGTAAATCAAATGCTTTACCGTAGATAATCTGATCTGAGGTGTTAATAAATATCATGAAATTGATATTGAGGTTTGTGAATGTATTATCCATAAGATTATTTGCAATATATTCTGGGTTTTTTCCTTGAACGAAGGTATAGGTATCATTCCACTGTGCCCAATCCCCTGCGATCGTATCAAGAGTATATTGTTCATTTGAAAAGGCATTAATTATTCTTTCAATGTTCTTTGTGATTATATCTTTTTCAATGATTTCAATAGATTTGGTTAATACCAAATTTGACAGGAAGAATAAAATAGAAACTAAGCAAACGACTATTACTGTAATTGAAAATATGATTTTTCTACGAAGCATCATGTTCTTTTCGACTCCTCTTGTAATTGCATGATTTTATTCTTCAATTCGACCATTTTTAGTTCTCTGTCGACCGTGACTTTTTTGAATCTCTCCAGTTCGTTTATTTTTTCTTTTAACGCTTCTTCGGCTTTTTTATGTTCGGTGATATCGTGGACCATAATCATATCCGCAGATTTTCCGTGGTATGTAATAACATCTCCGCTGAGTTCAACATTTATCTTCCGGCCATCTTTGTGCACAAGCACTGAATCATATACTCCCGGGACATCTTCACCGGCCAAACGTCGTTTGTAGTATTCAACAACCTTTGGAATTTCGTCAGGGTGGACGTAGTCAGACATCGGAGTACCAATAATCTCTGCAGGGTTGTAACCAAGTATGTTAAACGCTCGGGGATTGACGTATTTGATGATGTTTTTGTCCTGTAAAATGACGATGGCGTCGTGAGCCCGCTCCACCACGTTACGGTATTTCTCCTCGCTCTCGTTTAGTTCTTTTTCCATTTTCTTGCGTTCGGTTATGTCTCTAATAACACCAAGCACAGTTATGGTTTTTCCAGCATCATTTTTCACAGGACTAAGAATTGAACTTGCCCAAAATTCATTCTCACCAACAAACTGTTTTTCTTCAAATGAAAAAACTTGACCTGTTTTGAATACTTTTTTCACATTTTCGATATTTTTAGCAGCAATTTCTTTGGGGAATAATTCAGAAATAGTTCTTCCAATTATTTCGTTTTGTGTTTTTCCAAAGAGCTCCAATGCGGCTCTATTTACGGATATCATTTTGAATTCATCATCAATCATAACAATCTGATCGGAAGCATTTTCAACAAGAGATCTGTATTTCTCTTCGCTTTCTTTCAGCGAATCCTCCATTTTCTTCCGTTCAGAAATATCAACAGCAAAACCTCGAAAGCCAACAAATTTATTTTCTTTGAAAATTGGAACTGAATGAAATATCGCTGGGAAAGTCATTCCATCTTTCCTTTGAACTAAATATACCTCCCCTGTTGTCGATTCACCATTCTGTATTTTCTGGATGACACTTTGTAGTTTCTCACGTTCGCAAGGAGCAATCATCTGAAAAATATTCAATCCCTTTTTGAAATCTTCCTGTGTGTACCCTAACGAAATAAAAGAAGCTTTATTAGTATAAGTTATATTCCCATGTTCATTGGTCTCGTAGACGATCTGTGGTAACGAATCCGCCAATTCACGATATTTTTTTTCACTTTGTAAGATAGCTTCCTCCGCTTGCTTGCGCTCGGTGATGTCTCGGATGACGCCCACGACGAACTTTTCGCCCGAGGGATTGACATACCTAGTCTTCCTTGTGACAATTTCCCTGACATCCCCGCCGCCGGTGGTAAGCTTTTCCTCGCACAGGTTCTCTTCGCCCGAAGATAAAACTTTGTTGTCCATCTCCAGGAAATGTTCCATCTCGCTTTCCAACAGAAATTCAGCGCCGGTCTTTCCTAACAACTCCTCGCGCGACTTCTTTAGGATTTTACAGAGGGCGTCGTTTACGGTAACAAATCGGCATTGGCCGTCTTTTACAAAGAGGGGGTCGCCGGCGGCATCTATGATGTTCATAAAATAGTCCCTTGACTTGTTTAAAAGATCTTCCATTTTCTTGCGCTCGGTGACGTCGGTATTCACGCCACGATAACCTAAAAGATTACCATCTTTATCCAGAAAAGGGAAAGTACATGTTTCCAACAACACAATTTTACCATTCTTGTGTACGTTTGCATATAAAACGTTTTTAGCGGGTTCTTTCGTCGTTAATTTTTCAATTCCTACTTTCATTAATTGTTCTTTGATATCAGGGGTGAAAAAATCATACCAATATTTCTTTGTAACGATTTCTTCTGATTTGTAGCCAAGTATTTTTTCGACAGCTGGACTTGTGTATGTGAATAAACCTTTTACATCGATTTCCCAGATCCATTCACCGACATTTTCGGAAATATGTCTAAACCGTTCTTCACTGGTCTTGATATTTTCTTCTGCTTTCTTCTGATCAGTAATGTCCCTACCGATTACTTGGACGGTTTTCTTCCCGTCGGAATATGTAATAGGGACGTAAATATTGTGAAAATACCTTTCCCCTCGTGCATCCTCTGTTTCTTGATTTTTCCCTTCATGCAATGCCTTTCTGGCAATGCTTGAGCGTTGTTCAGCGATTTCTTTTGGTAGAATGCTTAGAATATTTTTACCAATCAACTTTTCAAGCGGAGCGCCCAGGCTTCTAGCCAGGGGTTCATTTGCAGATAGAATATTTCCTGCATCATCGGTTTCGATGATTAAATTTGGAGACGAATCAAACAACTTTTTATATTTTTCTTGAGACGCTTGGAGTTCTTGCTCAGCCTTCTTCCGCTCGGTGATGTCATGACCATAAACATTTGCATATCCGGCTTCTATAATAGGTGCAATGACAAACGAAAAAACCTTGCCACTAGCATCTTCTTCTTCTTCTTCTTCTGCTTTTATTTTTCCAGATTTTAAAGAATTCTCAATGAAATGACGCCACCGCTCGGGAGCAACATCACCAACATTTGATTTCCATTTTGCAAGTAGTCCAACGCTCGCATCGTTCGCATACAAGATTTTTCCATCTTTTGAAATACGCAACACAGGATAAGGATTTTCAGCAGGCAATCTGGCTAAATTACGTATTTCTTTTTCTGCATTTTTTTCTTTGGTGATATCAACAAATGTTATCGCAAAAAAATCTTCTTTTATTGAATAAGAATCCATTTTTAGATATTTGTTATAAAATGGGGTATAATCTACCCAACTGTATGGTTTTCCTGTAATAACTGAGCTTCCATTCATCTCAGCATATTTTTTTCCTGCGTCCTTACCAATGAGATCTGTCGCAGTCTTGTTTATTAAAGTTTCAGGTTTACAACCAAGATGTCTTTCTACCGCAGGGTTGGCAGAAATATGGATGTAATCTATGGGTCTGCCTTTTTCATCTTTAATCAATTTACAGATGACGATACCATTCTGGGAATTTTCAAACAATTTACCTAATTTTTCTTCACTTTCTTTTAAAGCTTTTTCTATTTTCTTTCGGTCAGTAATATCATGGCCAATCCCTTGAATAGCATACGGTTTTCCATTGTGATACAATATTTCTGCTGTTGTTTCTATATCGACGGTAGCGCCATTTTTGGTTTTTACTCTGTATTCCATTGGTTCTTTTTGATGGCCATATTTTCTGATTTCTCTATTAGTTTTTATTGCTTTCAAAAGTTGGCCTTTGTCGAGCAATGTAGAAAAATTTATTGAATTGAGTTCCTCTTTCCCATAACCAAATAGTTTGAATGCCGCAGGGTTAGCATCAATGAATCTTCCTTTGAAATCGTAGAGATATACCAATTCAAATGTACTGTTAAATAATGCTTGATACCGTTCTTTCATCTCCTGCAGAGCCGCTGCGATTTGCTTATGTTCATCGATGAACCCCGGCGCATCTTTATCCAATGCATCGGTCTTTTGTAAATCCTTAATAGAATTAACGCTATCGTCTAGTGCACCCTCTGGCATTGTGTCCTGCAGTTCAATTTCTTCACTACTGCTTTGTTCGCTAAAGAGAAGTTTTCCTTGCTTTTCCTCTTCTTTTAACTGTTTGACAATATCGGGTTCATCATTCATTGGCCAGCTCCGCAGCATATTTATAAAAAAATCCTATCGGTACGGCAACAGTGATGTAGCTATCAACAAATATATGCATTAGTGCATCATCCTTCACCTAGACCCTCCTAGCGAGTCCGTTTAGATGTAACATTACATAAACATTACATTGGAATTACAAATCTTTTGTTAGTATTTAAATATATATGATATAAACGAAAAACAGCCTCTCGGGGGAGATGGTTCGATAAGGGCGAAATGAAAAATTTAAGACCTCTACGTCATCAGAATTCTCATGTCAATTTCTACTCCAATGACATCAATAATTCGATTCGTTGAAGAGAGAAAAAAAAGGAAGGTACCATTGGGTGGGAGATAACTTTCCCCAAGGGCACTCTAAATCCAAGATGGACTTGTTCGGATGATCGTTTTCATTGGGTCATTTTTCTTACAAAGAGATGTTATTTTAAAAAAAACGCCGTCGGTCGATATTCCTGCTGCACCAGGGGAGAGGATGCGATCTACCAATTGTGGAGTAGAGATATGAGATTCAATTACAAAAAAGAGGTTCGTTGTCCAGAGTATGGACTCTGAACAAAATACACTCCATCTATTTTTGATGCGAAAGCAGTCAATATCTTGGACACCTTCTAAATAGGTTACATCATCCAGTCGAGTCGTATTGTCAGCAGTTTTCTCCCAAATTCCCGTAGGCTGAGGTCTAACAAAAACAGTCATTGTGTAAGCGTTGGATTCGTTAATCGTGTCAATTTTTTGATCAGGCATCCGTCGTTTCACGTTCCATCCTTTTTACGTTCTTTTCACATTACCAAAAAATTACAATTAAATTACGAATCTCTTTTTAACATTTAAATCTTATGGTTTTTTTTATAAAAAAGGGGAAAATTTTTACCGCTTTATTTTCTGCATACTTTTTCAAGTTATCGATCTATTTGAGGACACCAATTACAAAAAGACCCGAAACTTTAGTGGTTTATTTCCATTTTCTTATGATCACAATAATTATAATAACTATTACTATCAAGAAGGCAAAAATGACCACATTGAACAGTGGGTTCTTTTCTCCAGCACCATTTGGTTCGCCTGGACCAACAATAACGGTAAGATATTTTGATACCGTGCTTGAAGCACCATCATTATCAGTAACTTTTAAGGTAACCGTGCGAGTTCCTCCGGTCATGTATTGATGAGGAGGATTTTTTTCAGCTGAAGAGGTTTTATCTCCGAAATCCCACAACCATGAAACAATGGTTCCATCTCCGTCGGTTGAGGTATCAATAAAGAGAATCGTGTCATTCACGACGACAAGAATATTAGGCGATGAATAAGAAAAGCTGACTGCTGGTCCAACATTTGAAACAGATATCTGCTGAGATTTTGTACTCGCATCCCTGTCATCATCGGTGATATTTAATCTAACCGTGTAGATTCCGTTATCGTTAAACTTATGTGTCGGGTTCTGCAATGGAGAAGTAAATCCATCTCCGAAATCCCATAACCAGACGACAATATTTCCATCCAAATCAACCGAGGTATCTTTAAAAGTCACGATCTGTAGATCAGAAGGATTTAATGGAGAGAAGATAAAATTTGGGGCTGGTCTTCCATTGAGAACGATAATTTTCTGAGATGTTATATTTGCCACCCCATATTCATCCGTGACATTCAGGGTCACAATGTATGTTCCATTGTCAATATAGCGGTGAGTTGGGCCCTGCCCCGTTGATGCTGTTCCATCGCCAAAATTCCAGGTGTACTTTACAATGTTCCCTTCAAGGACCGTTGATGTATCAGTAAATCGAATAACATCTAGAGTCGTTGGCTTGGAAGGCACAAACGTAAAGCCAGCAACCGGTGACTCGTTAAACGGCTTCATCATCGGATATCGGTCCTTATTGCTCCCACCAGATATCGTGTAAGGCGTGTCTCCAAATCCATCGCTGTTTGCATTGTTTCCTGTATAATCACTCCAGTAGTTTCCACCAAAAACGGCGCCATCATCCCAACTGTTACTTCCTTGATCATAGGCGTTTTGCGTGTTGTGGAGTAAATTGTTCCGATAGATTGTATTGTTGTGAGACAAACTTTCGATAAAAATCCCGTAAGCCGTGTCTCTGATAGTATTGTCTTTGATTGTCACATTGCTTGCGTTGTGTATTCTTATACCGTCGATACCATGTTGAATCCGAAAACCACTCAGGTTGACATCATCAACAGAAATATCCACAACATTTCCACTCCCACCACCGTCGATAATCGTCGGTGGGTTCTTGCTACAAAATAAGTTGATCGCTTTGTCAATTTCTATCTTTGCATAATACGTGCCGCTGTACACAAAGACAGTATCACCAGTCACTGTATGATCGATCGCATCTTGGATTTTAATATAATTTGCGCCACCATTGCAATTAACGTAAATTGTTAGGCCCACAGCTTGCACCCGGTTCACTGAAAAAACACCGATAAGGGAAGAGAGCAGAATAAAGCTCATTACAGCAATAGAAATCTTCTTTTTTATAGACATGGTCCAATCATTCCAAGGAGATTAAAAAATTAATAATCACCTTTTCTTTCCATATCATATTCCACTTTGAGTTGAGGCTCGATCAAAGTCAATGCCATGATTGCTTTTTTCCATTCATTATATTTTCACAATCCGATCACATAGTTGAGCAATTTCTGCATAGATATATTTGTCTGCTTCACCTTTCAGAGAGACAAGCAGACCATTGACCTCATCAATCCTCATTTTAGTCAAAATCCCGTGTATGAACTGAGCAAAAACCTCAGGTTTGTTATGAATAAGCATGCTATTAATAGTGTCAATAAAAACAAATTTATCCCCCGGGATTCTCTGTGTACTCTCTGTTATTGCGATAGAAATATTTGTCAGATCAGATACTGATTCAAGATATAAAACATTGTCAGCCTCTTCAAGATTCATACTCTGACTTTTTGAGATACAGTCAAGAATGAGAATTTTTTTTATATCGATGTTGTTTTGTTGATAGAGTTGCACTAAATTCTTTTGAGGTCTGCTTGCCAGCACGATAATTCCAATGTATTTTTTTTCGGCGGATAAATATTTTATTGTCGACAAAGAAACCTCTAACATCTTCTCTGCAGAAGTTTCTAGCATCACAATCCAACCTTTTGGTAGATTGTTCAGTTCTTTAGAAATTTTTTCGATATCATTCATTTTCTTCAACACTTATGACATGGTCAACATGAAAGGCTACATTTCTGATGAATTTTTTTTGAACAAGGTCCTTTGCTACATTAAAAACGAGGAGAACTTTTTCCTCGTTTTCTTTCCGTACAGTTTCCATTAAGAACTCAGAAAATCTCATGATTTCTGATAAGGGTTTATACAGAGCCATTGTAGTTAAGGAATCAATAAAGATGAACTTTTTTTGGGTTTTTAATTTTGGTAAAGACTGATAGATAGCTTTTACCAATTCATCAATATCCAGTTCCTGCGAAATATGAACACAACGAGCATCAACATTTTGCTGCCTACCAGAAAGCGCAGAAGCAGCATCGATAAATAAAAGGTTATTTACATCTATCCCCTCGGATTCGAAAAAGGAAGAAACATTTTTAAAAGGTCTCTGAAAGCTAATATATATTCCTTGAAAACCTTGATTCATCAATAGTTTAATCGTAGAAGAATTCACTTCAAAATAAGCATTTATCGGAAGCTCAATCATGATTATAGCGCCATGTTTGTCCATCTGTATCGCTTGTTCAATAGATTTTGTTGTTTCATCTTTTAACATTATATCACGTTGAGAAATTTTTTATTTAATTTCTTCAGTGTCCTCATCTTGTTTTAATCCAAATAAGTCTACGTCTCTAAATTTTGTTTGGATATTATCAACTGGTTTTATTGGTAATGTAAATCTAAAAATACTTCCTTTACCATCTTTGCTTTCCACCCACATCTTACCACCATGAACGGTGACGATACTACGGGATAGCGCAAGCCCAATACCACCTCCGGAGTATTCTCTACTCTTGCCTTCATCAGATCGATAAAACGCATTAAAAATTTTTTTCTGTTTATCCTTTGATATACCTTTTCCCGAGTCTTGAATTTCGAACAATATATCAGTTTCTTGTTTTTTTACGCGCAGAATAACCGTAGATTTATCCGGCGAGAATTTTATTGCATTTTCAAGAATATTTAGAATAACTTGTTTTATCCTCTCTGGGTCAACGATTAAATCCGGTATTTCATCCTCCATTTCAACATTGATTGCTATGTTTTTTACTTTTACAGATGGTTGCATTTTTTCGACTGCTTGGTTCACTATCGTTCCAACAATCGTTTTTTTCGGAGTAAAAATCATTTCTCCTGCTTCGATATGTGAAATATCTAAAAGACCAGACACAAGGTCGTCAAGACGATTTGCATTCCGTAACATTATCTCAAGATATTTTTTTTGCTCATCGGTTATTTCACCAACGAGTTGATTTGACAACATCTGCGTATACGCTTTTATTGTCGTCAACGGAGATCTTATTTCGCGTGTAGTAACATCTAAAAAATCTGATTTTATTTGATTGAGTTTTTCCAGTTGAATGTTTTGGTGTTTGATTTTTTCTTCCCCCTGCTTATGCTCAAGCCATAGACCAAGGGCTTTTGCAATGCTGTTGAGCATGTTCTGCTCTTCAGGGATCCAGAAGAGCTTGTCTTCGACGTAGTAGACCCACAACTGCCCACGGGCTTCACCCCTCACAATAATCTCTGCATGGAGACTGTACAACAACCCCTCGGTGAACATCTCGGAGGTAAATCGTCTACCATCCAGTTCAATAACGGGTACGGTGATCTCTGGGAACTGCATGGCTGACTTCAAGTGCTCGATAGTTCGCTGGCAAAGCTCATCCACGGACAGGTTTTCTTTCATGTCGCTGTTCACTGCGTAGATACAGGTCTGCTCCTTCATCCTTTCCCGCAGTGCTGTCTCAATTTTCTTGCGCTCGGTGATCTCTCGTGCGACGCCTTGAATAAGATATGGTTTATTATCTTTGTAAATAACAGAAGCCTGCGTCTCTACAATAATAGTCTCTCCATCTTTCCTTCGTAGTTTGTATTCTGAGATCATTTTTTGAGAACCGGTTTTTTTAAGTTCAGAAGTAGTTTCATATGTTTTTCGTAGTTCATCTTCATTCAGGATTAAAGATGCAAAATTCAGTTTTACAACTTCATCTTTTGTGTAACCAAACATGTGGAGAGCTGCAGGGTTTGCATCAATGAAGTTACCCTGAAAATCATGGATATAGATGGCATCCATTGAACGGTCATAAAGGGCGAGATATCGGTCTTTACTTTCTTTAAATCTCTGCTCTGCAAAGTCGCGTTGAATAACACGAGCGACAGTGTTACTGATTTCATCCAGCATGGTTTCTTCAACAGGTATTATAGGATGTTTTGAAAAAAGGGCTAGAACACCTAACGGTTCTTCGTTGGAAAAACGAATCTGATATCCTACAAACGATACAAGTCCTAGTTCACGCGCCCATTCGTTGTTGTGAATACGTGAATCATTCTGTACATCATTTGTGATAAATTTGTGTTCTTCTCCTGACGCGATACGTCCGATCTTGTAGCAGCCCAATGGGACACGATGGTGGATTTTACCATCAGTATGGGTGTAGCGACCAGAGCTTGCCAGTAAATGCAGACACCGGTCGCGGTAACGACAGACGTGCGGTCCTTCATGCACTTCAGCATGGATGCATCCCTGGTCACAAAGATCTCCTGATTGGACAAGCCAAATTCTGCAGAAATCAGCGTCGAAGAGATGAACGACTTCATCGGTTATCATTTTAAGTTTGTCTTCAAATGCTCCTGGTAGAAGAAGAGACTGTTGAAGTATGTTAACACCTTGTTGCCACAGAAGCATTTTCTCACGTTCCGTCTCAACCTGTTTTTGTTCGGTAATATCTCTGACGGTAGCTTGTAAGAATCGTCGTCCTTTGATTTCCATTCTATTCAACAGAACGGTCGTTGAAAAACTAGTGCCATCTAAACGCTTGTGTATCCACTCGAAAAAGTGGGAACCTTCGCGCATAGCTGTTTCAATCATCTCTTTAGCCTTCTCTGCAGAAGTGCGTCCATCTGGTTGGTACTCGGGAGATAAATCCCCAGGTCCACAGGAAATGAATTCCTCTACGTTCCTCGCCTTAAACATTTTTACTGTCGCCGGGTTTCCGGTTGTGAAATTCCAGGATGGAGGTTCAAGAAACATCATAGCATCTCGGGAGCTATCAAAAAGAACTCGATGACGTTCTTCGCTCTCCTTTAATATATCTTCTGCATGCTTGCGTTCGGTGATATCACGAATGATTCCGACCGCGTGCAATTGACCACGTATTTGAACTGGTGACACCGATAGATCCAGAGGAAATTTAGTCCCATCTTTTCGTAATCCCTCCATCTCGATTGTTTTATTCAGTCCTGGTCCTTCACCAGTCTTCTGGAAATGGATGAACCCTTTCATAAATGCGTCGAGGTACTGATTGGGAACTAGTATCGTATGGAAGTTCTTTCCAGATATCTCTTCAGTTGAATACCCAAAGATTCTTTTCGCAGATTCATTCCAAAATGAAACACATCCTTGCGAATCTATCATGATGATTGCATCAAGAGCTGCACTACTAATTCTACGGAATTTCTCTTCGCTTTCCTGCAAGGCATTTTCCGCTGTTTCTTTCTGTTTTATGATTTCCTTAAGCTCCTTGCTTTCTTTCTCAAGTTCAGCAATTTTTTTACTCACGCCGGTGGTTACTCCCTCATAACCTTCGAGACTTTTACCGACAACGATACCTTTATCGGTGATGTCATATAATCGAAGATTTTTACTATGTTCACTGCCCCTCATTTTGATAACGTTTATGACAGATTGTACATTACCTTGCATTTCAACATATCGTAACAAGATAATATTATCTGATATTGTGGAAAGATTTGAATCAACATCTTTTGAATTGCTTATGAGCGAAGTTGTGGCTGATGTAAATAATGGGGTTACCTCACGAGTTTTCAAATATCCGTTCAATCGTTTTGAAAAACTCATAAATTCTTCTACTGAGAAAGCATTTGAAATGGCAGATAAAGGATCGACAACGCATCGTCTGATTTTTTTTCCTTCCACTATTTGTTTTATTTCTGCCAGATGCTCTTCAAGATGCTTTTCGTTTGGATAAATGCATCGCATTATAAGAAGACCTTCTCGTTCGTACTGTTCAAAATCCCATCCAAAGTTTTTAGCGTTTCTTAGCACTTGTTTCTTGCTTTCTTCGAATCCAGCATACAGACAGATCTCCCCGTTTTTCAATCCATCGGCAATGAAACTTAAACCTAACGTAGATTTTCCCGTACCAGGTGAACCTGTTATGAGAGTGGAGGAACCGACAAAAATTCCACCACCTAACATTTCGTCCAATGCAGAAATTCCAATCGATATACGGTCTGTTGAAGAAAAATGTTCAAGAGGGACTCTGAGTTTAGGAAAAACGTTAATGCCATCTTTTGAAATTTTGAATTGGATGTCATCTGATCTGAAATTTCTGCCTCTGACTTTGATAATCTGTATTATTCTTTGTGGTTCATCTTTTACTTTAATCTGATCAAATCGTAAAATAGCATCGGATATAAATTCCTCAACTTCGTACTTAGAATATTTATTCATTTCAGCAATTTCACTGATTAAAATAGTTGTACAGCCGAGTGTTGCTAGTGTTGTGCCTAAAGCAAAAATAAATGCTCTGATTTTAGCCCGGTCATCGATCTGATACGCAATCGCGGTAATTGAATCAATGCATACTCGTTTCGCATTTGTTCGTTTGACCTCTTCTCCAATAAAATCGAGAATTTTTCGCTGATCAAAACCTTCTTTCCCGTAGATCTCCCGCAGGTCAATGATTCTCAGCTTTTCATTTTCTACTGCATCTTTATTGTAATAACTCAATTTTTCAAGGTTTTCTAAGGTTTTAAAAAGTGGCTCGGTCAGCGTTATGTAAATTCCATTTTCGTTGTGCTTAATTCCTTCAAAGAGCCACTGGAAAGAAAAAATAGTTTTACCACTCCCTGATGAACCAGCGAGTAAAATAATTGAACCCTTGGTAAATCCACCATCAAGAAGTTCATCAAAGTCTTTTATACCAGTTATGGAAACATTGCTTGTAGGTGGACAATACGTATTAGCAGCCAAAAGAACTTGTTCAGACGGTTTTATGGGGGATTCTTTTTCCAATAGTATTTGATCTACTTCTTGTTCAGTATTCTGGTGTTGTTGGGAAAATTTGGTTAACATTTTTTCGTTTTGCATCCCTTCACCGAGAATTTAAAATGCCTTGTTTTTTAAACAACGAAAGTAATGGTTTTGCTGTCGCAAATATCATGATTGATAACATTTTCGTTAATCTACTTTTGATTGAAACGTTTTTTTTGCATCCCATCGTTCCAGCTCACAATACACATTACAAATCAATTACATAATAATTACGAATAGTTTGATTACATATAAATATTTCTTTGCGACGATGGCAGGTATGCTTTATTTTTCAAATCCATTGAGCATAACAGATTATCAAAATAGGAATTAAATTATGTGATGACTTTTACTTAAGATCTATATTATTTCTTTAGTTATTATGCTCATTGAGCATTACTTTTTAATTTACATTACAATCGTAATGTTTATAAATTACAGAACGTATATCTGAAAATCACAGAAACAGAGGACGGATGATGCACCAAATGGACTATACGTTTGTAGTTAGTTTTGGAAAAGACATCCATTGTTCAGAGCCTGGTGAAGTTGTTTTAAGGTTGGTTTAATGAAAAACGAACCTGAAATTATAAAAATACTACGTAAAGAAGAAATTCTGAAAAAAAAAAGGAAAAAAAATCAGGGATTAGATTTATCCACACCGTCAACAGAAATTTTCCGTGATAAAACCACTGAAATAGGAAAAGACCTGCCAGATAGTCCAGTCGCTCGTAATCCTGATTTAAAAATTAGGTCTGTTCTTGAGCAACATTTAGAAAATATTTTTGAAATAAAAACAACCGATGCGGATAGAAATCAGTCAGAAAATCAAGAGTTTCACACCAGGTTAATAGAGGACAATGACAATGAAATGGTCCAGAAAAAATCATCTGATCTTTCAATAGCACCACAAGGAAACAAGACTTTGGAAGAACCAGAAACGATTCAAATACCACACTTGGAAAAAAAATATGAAGAGACAATAGATCCTAACAAAAAAACTCTCCAACAAAAGACAAACCACCCTGAAAAACAGACTACTGAAGAAACAATACAACAGAGCCGAGAGCAAGAGGAACGAACAGGTTTTGGGTGGAAGGGTCTCGGAAGCCGAATCATTAAGTTTGATGAAAAAACAAGAACCCACATCTATGAGGTACATGAGCCTTTACTGGATGAAAATGAAAAGAAGATAAAAAACAGACTCATTGCACTGTTTGAATTACGCACCACCATTGATACGTTTAATAGCAGCACAACAGAAAAAATAACCATGCTGAATGAAGCATTAGAAAAGATTATCATTGATAACCATATTAAACTAAACGAGATATCAAAGGATAAAATTTTTTACTATATTTTTCAAGAGTTCATAGGATACGGCAAAGTCGACATCTTGATGCATGATGAAGGGATTGAGGATATCTCCTGCGACGGCCCCAACATCCCTATCTTTATTTATCATAAAACACATGAATCGATTAGAAGCAACATCGTCTATGAAAACCCTGATGAGCTGGATTCCTTTGCCGTGAAACTGGCTCAGATCTGCGGCAAACAAATATCGATTTATGAGCCAATTGTCGATGGGAAACTTGCGGATGGGTCCCGGTTATCGGTCATGCTTGCAAAAACCGTGACACCATTTTCGACATTTACCATTCGGAGATTCCGCACCGATCCTTTTACCCCCATCGATCTGATCAATTCTGGCACGATGTCCCTAGAGATGGCCGCGTATTTCTGGCTCGCGATTGAAAACGGCGCATCCATCCTCTTCTGCGGAGGGACCGCCTCTGGAAAAACATCGACATTGAATGCCTTTGCACTCTTTTTACCAGCAGCATATAAGATTTTTTCCATTGAGGACACTCGAGAGGTCATGCTCCCTCATGAGAACTGGGTCGCAGGGACCACAAGAACTGGTTTTTCGCAGTCTGTAGAACATAAAACAAGCAAAGATATTGATATGTTTGATCTTACAAGAGCAGCTCTGCGCCAGCGCCCCCAAGTCGTCATTGTCGGTGAGATACGGGGTCAGGAAGCCTATGCTCTTTTCCAGGCGATGGCAACTGGTCATATCTCTTACTCAACCATTCATGCAAGTGATATTCACACCTTGGTTCAAAGACTGGAAAACCCCCCGATATCCTTACCAAAAGCACTGTTGACCTCCCTTAATCTGGTCGTGTTTTTAAAATCCACGGTGATAAATGGTCAACCTGCGCGAAGAATCACCAATGTCATCGAAATAATAAAAATGGATGCCAGTACCAATAAACTAATTTTTACTGCCCCTTTTTCATGGGTTTCAGAGACAGAGGACCGCTTTAAAAGGGAAGCAAAAAGCATATTACTTGATAGAACTAAAAACAAGAGAGGATGGAGTGATGAACAGCTTGTTTCAGAGCTGAGAAACAGGATCATTGTACTGGAATGGATGAGGAAAAACAACATACGATCTTTTAGAGATGTTGGGAAGATTGTCGCACAATATAGCGAAGAATCTGATGCCGTTCTTGCAAAGGCAAAAGGAGCTTCTATATGAAATCTACAAGATATTCACAGTACTGTTCAGGGATATTTGACAGGTTTTTTTCAATAAAAACAAAACAGAAGTTCGAGGAAAAAAACATTACCTTAAAACAAGCCAACATCAACATGATGTATCAGGAATACTCCTCGATGTTTTTAATGACCTTTATCCTAGGATTTATTATCACTACGGTCACTGCCCTCTTGCTTTTTGTGTTATTCCCATCTCTTACTACACTTTTACTCGCAGTCCTTTTACCGCTGTGCATACCACTTGGCATATGGGGAGTGTGTCTATTCATCCCACATTCCGCCATTAAAAGAAGAGGAGCCAATATTGACAGGTTTCTACCATATGCGGTGAACTTTATCAGCACCATGGCGATTGCAGGCGTCTCACCTGCAGATATCTTCCGCTCATTCGCAGCAATCGACGTCTACGGGGAAGTACAGACCGAAGCAAAAAAAATCATCAAAGAACTCGACATCATGGGTGTTGATACGATCACTGCGTTAAAACACGCCATCGAAAAAACCCCTTCAAAAAAATTCAAATCGTTCCTCCAAGGGATAATTGGTGCTCTTCAATCAGGCAGTGATCTTCACATCTACCTTTCCAACATCGTCGATCAGTACATGGCAGATGAATTTTTATCACGAAAGAAAAGTCTCGATACCCTTGGCATTCTCGCAGAAACATTTGTCACCACGCTCATTGCATTTCCGATATTTCTCGTCATCATTATTTCCGTGATGGGGTTTATGAACGGTGACTCAAATTTCACAGTACAAATCTTATACATTTTTTCATTCATTGTTCTGCCAGTCGCCTATGGTGGGTATTACTTCCTCATAAAATCAACAAGTATAGAGGAGATTCGAAACCCAGAGGGGAAGAAAAAAAAAATTTCTCTGAAAGAGTATTACATAAAAAACAAACCATATGTTTTAATCCTACTTCTCTCCACAGCTGTTCTCCTTTCTTTTTACAGTGTTATTTTTATATTGAGTTATTATAAATACATGATTTTTACGACCTATTTATTTTTTGATATTTTTTTCATCTCTGTGCTGGTTATCATAGGACCCTTTACGTTCTACTCTCATAAACAAGCGCAAAAACAGCGAGAAATCGAGAAAAGACTACCTGATTTTGTAATTGAACTGGGGAACTGTATCTCCGCTGGGATGACGGTCTTTGATGCAATTTCTATAGCTGCGAAAGGCCGCTATGGGAAATTAACCCCGGAAATACTAAAAATGAAAGCTGAACTCTCGTGGCATATACCGGTGACAAAGGTTTTTGATAATTTTGCATACCGGATGAAATCAGCCATCGTCAAAAGAATAATCGTCTCGATAAATACCGGGCTAAAAATGGGAGGTATGACATCAAAAGTTTTTATGGCAGCAGCTAAAGAAATCAATCAAATTAATAATATCGAAGATCAGAGAAAATCAGAGATGTCGACGTACACCGCTGTCATCCTGGTGAGTTTTTTTGTGTTCCTAGGAATAATAATGATCCTTAATTTAACGTTGTTTAAGTCATTTTTCTCAAACCAAAAAAATACGGTAAAAATGATTGGTATGATGATTAGCAATATGAATCCTAAGGCATTAGAGTATGCGTTGTCTTCGTTTACGTTTGTTCAAGGTCTTGGCGCAGGACTCATAGCGGGATTTATGATGGATGGGAAGCTTTCTTCCGGACTTCGGTATAGCTTTGTTCTTGGCATTATTTCGCTTTTTGTGTTTAAATTTTTATTTTGAAGATAGCGTGATGGATTTGAAAAGAGAAGGGAAAAAAAAAGATGAGGCGGTTTCAGATGTCCTTGGAGCGGTCCTCATGCTCAGTATGGCGGTAGCACTTTTCGCTATTGTGTATATTGTGGTGATGTCCTTTCCGTTTCATTCATCTGCACCTCGAGTGGATATTGTTGGAACGATACAGGGAAATACTATTGTTCTAGAACATCTCGGTGGTGAATCAATATCTGCTACTTCGAAGGTTTCTGTTGTGATAAATAGTACACAACATAGTCTAAATGTCAGTCAATATCTCGTTGATTCCAATGGGAATAAACTGTGGGATATGGGTGAACGACTGGTTTATCCATCTGGAAATATAACAAATCTTCGGGTTGTAGCTACCGTAATCGACATGGGGAGCAATTCCATAGTGATGACGGGAGTTCTACAGGAGGGGAAAGCAATTGCAACACCTTGATGGTACTGCTCTTGATACTACTGAGATTACTGGTTCTTCAGCAATATTATGGTTGATTTATAAATTCATAAACTACGCAGGATCTAACCGGTTCACCTATAAACTTTCTGGAGACAGTTGGACAAATATCGCTTGGTGCCCCAAGTCAGGTTCAAGCTCTTACAATCAGAGCATTAGCGGTTTATTTCAGGGCATAGTTTATAATTTTAAGGCTCAGCTTCCTCAGGATTCTACTTCGATTGAGGGTGAAGTCAAGGTAAAAAAAAATGGAGAGAAAGAAAAGAAATCACTTGCAATCAATAGCCTCAAATGAAGCGGTTTCAGAGGTTCTTGGAGCCATTCTTATGCTCGCTATAGCGGTAGCACTTTTTGCTCTTGTGTATATTATTGTGATGGCCTATCCGTTTAATTCTTCTCCACCTCGAGTGGATATTGTTGGGACGATACAGGGAAATACTATCGTACTGGAGCATCGCGGTGGTGAATCAATATCTGCTTCTTCGAAGGTTTCTGTAGTGGTAAATGGTTCAGAGTATAGTCTAAAGGTAAGCGAATATCTTGTTGATACCAATAGGAATAACCGGTGGGATGTGGGTGAACAACTGATTTATTATCCATCAGTGGACATCAAGGGTCTGCGTGTTGAAGCCACCGTTGTCGATGTAAATACCAATTCTATTGTAATGATGGAGATTATTCAGCAGGGTGGTGATACTCAGATTCCGCTCGAGACCACAGTAAATCCTATCAGCCCCTATGATCAACCGTCACCGTCTCTTTCTCTTACAGCATCTGGTGATTTTCGTCTCAATAATGTAACACTGTTTTATCGTTGGAGCAATGATAACAGTAGCTGGAATGGAGGATTACATGTAATATATGACAGTGTTGACAGCAACTCCAGTAATATGGATGGCAGCACTGATAAAGGAGTAGAAACCAACTTCGCCAACGCACAAGGAATAACCAAAGATGGCAACTCCATGACAATCCAAGAAACAGACACAGCAGGCCAAGACCATAAAACAGCAATCACAGGAAACACCTGCAACGTCGACAGCAGCCCAGACAAAGGAACAGAAACCAACTTTGTAAATGCACAAGGGACTTCCCGTGACACGAATAACATGGTAATTACTGAGGTAACCTCTGGTTTACCTGCAGTTAATGAGCATTTGTATGTTGATTCATTCACCGCCACGACGACAGGTTGGACGAACACGGGGACAACACCTTATCTTAGTGCTATTGATGGCACGAACTATATCCAAACAAGTACGAACGGTCGGGTTGGTCGATGGTTCACATTTACAAACACTGCATCAACTGGAAACATTCTAACGGTTGCCCTCAGCATCTACGTCACTGCCGGTGATGGGGACGATGATGTCACCTGGAGTATTGATACGAATGGGGACAACACTGCTGAGTACACAGGGACAATCAATAATCCCGTTGGGTCCAATTGGTATAGCACAGGGACAATCGCTGGTCTCACCACAAGTGCTCTGGTGAACAGCTCACGGGCTTCATTCACATATGTCAGGAGTCTACCAGCAAACATCATTAGGATTGATTGTGCCCAGTTGAATGTCACCCGTACATCCACAATAAACTACCAGATAGACTTCGAATACAACTGGACAAAAGCCAACAACAGCGACACAACCGAATATCTGTGTTTCTATGTAACATCACACACAGGCTCTGAAACCCTGAACATCAACTACAGAAACGGAACAACCTGGACAAACCTAGGAACAATCACAACAACAGGATGGAAAAACATAACAGCCACAGGCCTAACCAGCAAAACCTACACCATACAAATAATCGGAACAACAGAAACAAGCGACACCACCCAAGACACCTGGAACATCGACTGCATCTTCCTACACTCATACAACACATCCAACTACCAAATCGACATCGAATACCAATGGATAGCAATCAATTATACACAAGTAAATAAACAAGTGTGTTTCTATATTACATCTCATACCGGAACTGAGAACCTGCTGGTAAATTATTGGACTGGATCTGCATGGTCATTACTGGGAACAATAACCAGTACAGGTTGGTCGAATTTTACTGCGACAGGCCTTTCATCATCGCCCTATACCATCCAATTGAAAGGTGTAACAGAATCAAGTGACATAGTGAAGGATACTTGGAATATCGATGTGATAATGCTTCGCACATGGAATGGTGGGATATGGTATGATGCTAATTGGGCGTATAGAAAGAAGATTAATATTACTGGTCAAATTGGAGCTGGACCTAACTATCAAGTACTTTTGAATATCGGAGAAACATCTGGTGCTTCAGGGGTTAATTTTAATTTGGGTGGACATTCATCAAACTTTCCTACCGGGAAAAATACAGGGGGAGACTTGGGGTTTACTAATAAAAGTGATACAGTCCCCCTTGATTTCTGGGTAGAAGATATATCCGGGATAGCCCCAAACAGAGTTGCAAAGGTATGGGTGGAAGTAAAAGATAGCTTGGATAGCAGTTCCACCATTTATTGCTATTACGGCAATCCATCTGCTACAAACGCTAGTAATGGAACTAACACCTTTAATTTCTTTGATAACTTTGATGATAATTCTATCGATGTGAACAAATGGACTACATACCAAGGTACTTGGAGTGAGACGGGTAGGGTGATGAAACAAACATCCACAGCGACCGGTGACCCTAAGAAATGTATTGCAAAATCAGCCTCCCAATCTGATTATTACGCAATTAGAGCAAAAGTGAGACCAGATTCTGGAACAAGCAGTGATGCGAGAGCGGGCTTAAGTATTAAAACTGACCTGAGTAATGGTCAAGGTCTCAACTATGTTTTTCATGATTTCAATGCAAAGACAACAGACCAATTCTTAGATGACTTACGAACATGGGGAACATCGTATTCTCGAGCTGTATGGTCATTTGGAACATGGTATTGGTTTGAAATCTATCATGATGGAACAAATGTTAACGGAAGAATCTGGGATATTAATAGTACACCAGGTGGTTTTCATTCGTGGGCAAGAGGTGGAAGGTCAGGTTATCCTGCTCTTAATGGAGGAAGCATGGGAGAAACTGCTTCTTTTGATGATGTCTTTGTTAGAAAATGCATTGAAAATGAGCCATCCTACAGTTCAGCTGGAAATGAAGAAACACTCAGTATAAATAATGGAGAAGGGCATAATTGGAGTATTTATACAGGTGATATTAATCCTGACTCAAATAGCCCCTGGCTTTGGTCTTTTGATTTTCCAAATAATATCGGGTATTATGAATTTTACAGTAGAGGGATGTATAATGGTGTGGCAGAGACCGCACCAATTAATGCTGATGCAAGCTGTAAAAATTAGTAAGAGGATTTGAAATGAACGTGAATCAGATAAAAAACTCAAATGACGCAGTCGCAGGTGTCGTTGTCGCAATTTTACTGCTCGGATTATTTGTCACCGTCCTTGGCGTTATACAAACCATGTATGTGCCAAAATGGATGAAGCAAATAGAATCAGAGCACATGGATGAAGTTGCAGGGCAGTTTGCCCAGTTGAAATATGCGATAGATACGCAATCTACTATTCAAAAAAAAGGCACAATAGCTACATCAATTACTCTTGGAAGCAGTGAACTGCCTTTCCTTCCTTCAAGCAAGGCATTCGGTTCTCTATTTATTTTATCAGATGAATGCAATGTGACAGTTACTAGCAGTATTGATCCAACATTTCATTGTTCCCTGGGAACCATAAAATATTCATCAAAAAACTCATATTTTCTTGATAAATCATATATTTTTGAGGCAGGAGCATTGATAGCGAGTCAATCTGAAGGAAATATTATGCTCATACGACCTTTTTCCGTGACGAACGAAAACGGTCTTATTAGCGCATCTTTCAGCATTACAAATATCTCTGGTGAGGGTGGAAAAACCTCTGCAGGTGGATATGGGGTTTATCCGATACAGACAGAATATTTAAGCAATAAAACCACAATTTTACACGGTGTTACAAGTATCACAATTACCTCGGACTACCCTAACGCGTGGCACAAAGCTTTTAACAGTACTTTAGTAGAATCAGCAGGGTTAATTTATAGTCATCATTTTTTAATATCTAACAACAGTAACGAGGTAACTATAACATTCATCGGGGTAACTGTAAATCTCACCATAGCCGTTACTAAAATCGACGCCCAGATAGCGATCGGATGGATTTAACAAAAAAAGATAGCCTCTGACCCAAGTAACTTATTTTTAAAACAATCGTTTCGATCAGATATGAAGTCACTCTACCAATGAATTTTATTTGGTCCCCAATCCACCAAATACCTCCTGTTTTGGATATACGATCATGCCTTTATCAGAAATTTTCATCGCAACGATTCTTTCTTGATGTTTTGTCCCCCGCATCTTCAACACTTCAATAGCCCGCTGTCTCATCCCCTCCCGCTTGATATGATAAATCACGATCACCCCGTCAGCAAGGAATTCTTCAACACCTGTTTGAGAAAAGGTTTCAGGCATCTGTCCGGTCTCGGTGATAAAAAAATTTGTGCTGCCCATATTTTCAAAAAACCTGAATAACCGCTCAGCATAGAACCGATACGAACCGTCTTTTCCCATGAACGCTGAAGCTATCGCGGTGAGTGAATCAACAATGACAAAATCAGGTTTATAGTCTTCCTCCAGGGTGATCGGTTCCAGCTGTAACAGCTGGCTGTCCTCCTCCTTTGAAAACATCGCATCAACGCTACCTCGTTCAGATAAATAATGAATGTCACTAGGGAGATACCTTTTGATTTTTAGGTTGCCTGTCTCAAGAAGTTTTTCAGGATCCCAACTAAAATCCTTCATATGTTCCATCAATCTTTTTTCAGATTCTTCAAAGCTCATGTAGAAACATTTTTTACCATGTAAGATATGATATTGAAGCATCTGCAAACAAAAAATGGTTTTCCCGGAACCTGCACCCCCAGCTACCAGGACATTAGAGCCTCGGGGTATGCCGTTTTCAAAGAGCTCATCAAATCCCGGTATCCCTGTTATTACATATTTTTTCGTATCGTTTACTTCTTTTAAGTCTTCAACAGTACGTTGTGTTTTTGATTCTAACGTCTGGCCATCTTGTTTTTTACTTTCACCGTCCCCTAATTTTTTTTCTATTATTGATTTGATTTTTGACATATCGAAAATAGTATCCTGTTCGCTCTCCTTTTTTGTCATTTCTAATCAACTCGTCTTACAACCTTTTTAAAAAAAAATGCGACATTTTCTCAATGAGATTTCCTTCACTCATCGGTGTTGATAATACCACGATTTTTGTATTATTCGCTGCGGCGTTTTCAATAACAGTCTTACCGGTCACACTATTGCCGATGGCATATAGTGTCTGTAGATTCTTCAATTTTATATCCCATCCTCATCTGAATAATAACATTACAATTAAATTACTTATAAATTACTAATATCTTTTTGACATTTAAACCTTATGCTATAAAAATAGTTGATGAAAAAAGATTCTACAAAAGAAAAAAGAAAGTTATTTGACCTTTTATTTCTCCAGCATCCTGTCGATCCGTCTCATCAAATCATCGATATCATAGGGCTTCAGGATATAATCCAATATATCCAACTCTTTGAGCATTTGTTTCCCATAGCCGCCAAACGCAGCGACCGTTAAAAAAGCAAGTTTAAGATTCTTCAACTGTGCATCGTTCCGTATGCTTTCACACACTTCTCTGCCGCTCATCTCAGGCATGAACATGTCGACCAGGACCAAATCTGGTTTTTTTTCCAAATTTTTAAGAATTTTAAGGGCTTCTTTCCCATTGGCTGCTCCCACGACATTATAATCATGGGACCGAAGTAGAATAGTGAGCATCTCTCGCAAATCGGGTTCATCATCAATAACCATCACGGTCTTTACCATTTCACATCACCTGTCACCTTATCCACAAACATGGTGATATCATTCATCGTCTGTACCCCAAGGTCTTCCATTTTACCAATAAAAAACCCCTGCGCCCTATTGGCCTTAATCAATAAGGTCATATCCTGCACAAACTTCGGCAGCTCAAACCTCTTAATTGCCTTTACTGCAGAGACATTATCGATGACCACAATGTTGATGTTTTTTTCTTTAAGCACCTTATCCAAGATGGCTTTTATATCATCAGGAGTGTTTTTTACCACAATAACGTTAACAGAATCTGCTTTTTCCCCGGTCGCATCGATAAAATGTATTGCTGATGAATCAATGCCGTACAAACTGAAGAGATCCACTAATTTTTTATACGGTTTTTCCATCGTAACAATGCACACACCTCGGACATTCTTGACGATGGACACAAGCGTATCCTCGTATTTCTCTTTAGAAGTAAGCACGAACGCCTGACCATAGTCTGATAAATCCATGATTAGTGTTCTTAATTTCCACATGCCAGCAACCAGTAGCACAATGAAGAGGATCTCCAAAAAGTTCGTAATCATAAAGTCCGTGATAATAGTCTGGTTTATGATACCGAATATCCCTAAAACCTGAACCGTCTGCAGCAGAAAAAAAACAACCATGCCCCCTAAGACAAAGAGCAGCCCCAATCGCATCTTATCTTTTGTTCTTTTGACAATACCAAAGACGATCAACACCCCGAAAAGACCGACAATAAAAGTAAGGATGTAGATTATTTCACTCAGACCTATCTGATTCATAATCATTTTTTGCCTGTTTGCCTGACAAATCTCTGAAGGTCTTTTACTGAGACTTTCAATACCTTATTGGAGGGCTGCCCGTATTCAATTAATCGTCGCACCCCGTCTCGTACCGCTTCGGACCTATTAGGATAGGTGCCTTCTTTTATCAATTCGTCTAACTGTTCCAGCATATTTTTTGTGAGTCTAATTTGAATGGTTTCCATTTCTATCACCGATTGTTTTCATCGCTTCGCATTACAAAGCAATTACAGGTAAACGATTGTATGATATAAAACTAACCTTTCCGGATACGCTGAAACGATTGTTCATACCCACCTATTTTTTCTTCTGTCCATCGATATATTTATTCAGTTCTTTTCCGGAAATCCTCAGCTTCGATATCCTTCGATGTTCATAAAACCATACTACCCCAGTAAAAACAAAAGCCGCGACCACCACGTACTGGATAAGGTTCTGCTCACCCGTTGGTACGATGACTACATTAAAAGACCGGTGCACCTCGCTTGATTTACTCCCGTCAAGATTACTCACATTCGCCGTAAGAAAATAGACGCCTTCCTCAATACTAACTGGCAGATTAAAAGTCGCAACAAAGGAGCTCTTAGTCTCAACCGCAACCGTCTCACTGGAAGAAAGAATCATTTTTCCGTCAGCATCTAAAATTTTATAAAAAACGACAACATCAACCCTACCCAGTGCTTCCCGGTTTCTAATTTCCGTGATCGTATGAAAGGAATTGCCTGGCCTAAACGCATCACCTTCCACAATCGAAAGAGAAATCGAAAGAGATGGGTCGGATGAGACAGCAGCGCCAACTGCATTAGTACAGAGGAACATACCGACAAGTAGCACTACCAAAAAAAATTGGAAATGTACACGTCTCCTTTTGACCGAATGTTTGCTCTCGTAAGCTGGTATAGGTAACATCCTCATGGAAATGAATAGATCATCCTCTAAAAACGTTTATTGTTATTCATTGGCGATGATACATTTCGTATTTGTTGGTAACCAGGATAAAAAATCTGCTCCTGGTGGAAGAACGATTTTTTCAGAGCCGAATATAAATTGGGGGAGGGCGTGTGGGGGTCGTCTGTGGGATGGGTATATCGGTGAAACTATACTCATACAATATTTCACAAGCGTTTTCCCCCACAACGAGGATATTTGTGCATAGGGAATTTTTCAGATGGATATTTTCAGAAGTCGCGACGCTTTCTACAGCGGGCCTGTCGACCCTTCTCTCCAGATCAGGGGAATATTTCTCCTCACCATCGATTGTTTCTGGCTCTCCAACAGTAGTCAGCGCCACTCCTTCACATCCCATTTCATTTGCTATACGTAATTGCTTTGTAATGTTTATGTAATGTCTATGTATTTAAAAAGTTTTTGTCAGCCCAGATCTAAAAAAAGGAACCACCAAAACCCTGAGAAGATCCTAAAAAAAAACAAATGATACGAGAAATCACAGAACGCATTCAAGAGACCTTATCGACTCTTTTAGGAACCTGCCAGATCAACAAGACGTCAATATATTCCACTAGATGCAGCATCCAGCTTTTGCGCAGAACCTACGTGTTTATTAATTCGCACCAGCAAATCATCCAGATCAAACGGCTTGGTGATATAATCAACGACGTTACCGGTCTGAAAAATAATCTGCTTTTCAGCTTCAGAATAACGGACGACGGTCACCAAAATAATCTTTGGCTTGCACGTTTTCTCCTTAAGCTTTTCCAGTATCTCCGTCGTTTTTAGCCCAGGCATCATCACATCAAGGGAGACCAGATCAGGCTGAAAGCTATCGATTTTATCGAGAAGATCCTGCCCGTCACACGCAGTCTCAGTGACAAAACCCTCCTTCCGAAGATACAGATTAAGCATCTCCCGTAAATCGACCTCATCGTCCACAATCATTATTTTCGTCATTTTTTTACCACCCACCACTTTTTTTACCAAACAACCTCTCGCAACACCCCATCACCATATGAAACGAAAAAATATCGCTGATGAATAGGAAAAAATAACTGACTATTCATACTCATTCACATTCCCATCCGTTTTTCCGTTAAATGTTAAGATAACCACAAATGTAATGCTTATAAATTACAATGTTGATAAACGCTGGGTTCTATAAAACATTTACGGACAAAAAGTAAAATTCCCGTCAACTTCCACTGATTAACACTATTTATTAAGATTTTTAAGTATCTTATCTTTAAATTCATCGATATCAAAGGGTTGAGTGATACAGTCAACGACATTCCCCGACTCTTGCATGATGCGTTTCTCTTTTTCAGAGTACCGCACGGTATTTAACAGAATGATCTTTGACTTGTTTTTCTTCTTCTTTAACGCAGCAAGGATCTTTTGTGTGGTCGTCCCTGGCATCAACACATCAAGGGTGATCAGATCTGGCTCGAACTCATTAATTATTTCAAGAAAACCAGAGACATCCTCAGCAATCGTTGTTTCAAATCCCTCTCTACGAAGATAAAGGTCGAGCATCTCCCTAAAATCTTTTTCATCATCGACAATCAATATCCTAGTCATAGTTTTTCTCACCTCCTTTTTCTTTCCAATCCAAATAAATCCATTTCGCTAAATCTCCGTTCGACATCCTCAACAGGTCGGAGCGGCAATGTAAAATAAAAAGTGCTGCCTGTCCCATCAGCGCTTTCAACCCAGATTTTTCCACCGCTCGCAATGACAATACCTTGCGAGATAGCAAGGCCAAGACCAGCACCACCAAATTTTCTATCAGCACCAGTATCGACTTGATAAAACAAATCAAAAATCTTCTCTTGCTTGTCCTTTGGAATGCCTCGTCCGAAATCCTGAATTTCAAACAACACCGTTTCGTGCTGCTTTTTTACTCGTATATTAATATGAGAACCGTATGGTGAGAACTTTACCGCATTATCGATCAGGTTGATGATGACTTGTTTGATACGCTCTGTATCGGCAATCAACTCGGGGATGCCTGATTCGATTTCCGTATTGATCTTAATCTGCTTTTGACCGGAAAAAGGCTGCATGGTATCAACAACCTCAGCCAGCATACCTCTTATTTCTATTTCATCAACGACAAATTTCATCGTACCTGACTCTAAACGCGACACATCAAGGATATCTTGAATGAGGCGGTCTAACCGATTCGTGTTCCGTAAAACAACATCCAATGCCTGTCGTTGATCATCGTTGATCTGGCCAAGTGTCTGTTTCAACAGGATTTGTGAATACCCTTTAATCGCGGACATCGGCGTGCGCAGCTCATGGGAGGTGATGTTAAGAAAATCTGTCTTTAGCTGATCTGTTTTTTTCAACTGAATATTCTGTTGTTCGATTTCCCGCTGATAGTTCTTCAGTTGGATATTCTGCGAATTGACTTGCTCTTCAGCATCCTTACGTTCAATGGCTAAGGATGCTTGATTGATAAACGTCTTAATGGTCTCCAGATTTTCAACCTTACAATCTTTATATGCGGAGAGAAAAACAAAACCAAATAATTTATTTTCAGCTATTAGCGGTATGACATAAATTTCATCAAAATTAATAATTTTTTTAATGTGTTGAGAAATATTTCTTGGCATTTGAGGAAGAATAATTGACTCAAAATCCTCCTCCGATATTTTTTCGAGATTTCCCCGAGTAAATTTATTTCGCCATTTATCATCTTCATAATCTAATTTCATACCTACTGGACTTCTACCAAGTATTTTCAGAATGGTTTCCATGTAACTACTATAACCAAAAAGTTTGTACACAACAAATTTATTTGTTTTTTCATCATATTTTACTATCGTGATATAGGTATTTTTTGTCAACATTTGGAGTTTTTCTCCAACGAAATCAAAAATATGATCACAGGTCGGCAAAAGAGCAAGTTTCATGACAGCATCAGATAAAAACAGTTGGTTCTCAAGATATATTTTTTCCGTTTCCTCTGCTTTTTTACGATCGGTGATATCTATGGCAAATCCTCTTACACCGACAATCCTGCTTTCGTTTATTACCGGAGTTGAAGAAAATATTGCCGGGAAGGTCGTTCCATCTTTCCGTTGTAGTAAATATTCATTAGCTGATGTTGATTCTCCGTTCATTACTTTTAGTATATTACTTTTTATCCGTTCGCGATCATGAGGCGCAACCGTCTGAAAAGCGTTCAAGCCCTTTTTGAATTCTTCCTGTGTATAACCAGTCAAATCAATGGATGCTTGATTGATAAACGTAAAATTCCCATGTCCATCAATCTCGAACACCATCTGTGGTAATAAATTCACAAATTCACGATATTTTTTTTCACTTTGTACGATAGCATCCTCTGTTTTCTTCCGTTCACTAATATCAGCCGAACTGCTGATTAAAGCAACTATTTCATTGTTCATAAAGATCGGGCCAACATGTACCTCAAAAAAGCGTGATACGCCATCTCTTGTTATATATTCAGTATGATAAATATCCGGCTTGCTACTCTGTAAAACACGCTTAAAACAATTAGCTGCATCCTTTTTCCATTCTCCTGGAGTAAAATCGTAAACGCTTTTTCCGATTACATCTTCTTTGGAAAGGTCTGAAACAGGACGATTTATAAATAAAATCCGTGCTTCTTTGTCAAGTAACATTATGTGGTCAGGAGAGTTTTCTGTAATGGACCTCCATTTTTCTTCACTTTCCTTTAATTTTTCGTCTGCTTTTTTACGCTCGGTGACATCTCGTAGTATCGCAAGAAATCCTTGGTTTTTTCCATTCTTTACAATCGGGACGGCGTTGATTTCAACATAGTACTCTTCACCTTTACGGTTCATCAATTTTACTTCGTAAGCCGGGGGATGAATCCCCAGTTTACGTTGTTGAAAATTCTTCAACATATATTGCTTGCTTTCTTTTGCAATAATTTTATCCAAAACACTAAAATTTTTACCAATTAAATCTTTTCGTTCATATCCAATGCGTTGTATCCCGGCATCATTGATGTCCACTATAACCCCTTCGTTATCTAAGGAAATGATGCTGTCGCCAGCAGAATTAAAAATCGTTTTATACTTCTCTTCGCTTTCTCTAAGAATGTGCTCTGCTTTTTTTTCATTTGTGATATCTCTTACAATTAGTTGGATGGTTTTCTTTCCACCAGGATGGATGATGGGAACGTAAATATTTTGAAAATACCTACCTGCTCGTTCATCCTCAGATTCTAGATTTTTTCCTTCTTCAAGTGCCTTTCTAGCAATTTTTGCGCGTTTTTCACCTATCTCTTTAGAAAGAAGGTTAAGAATATTTTTACCAATTAATTTTTCAGCGGGAACGCTCAAGTTTTTAGCCATTGCCGAATTAACAGATAGAATATTTCCGTCTTCATCAACTTCAATAATTAATTCAGGAGACGAATCGAACAATCTTTTATATTTTTCTTGAGAGCTGTGGAGTTCTTGTTCCGCTTTCTTCCGCTCGGTGACATCCCAGGAAATTCCTCGATACCCAAGTAATCCACCGTGGTCATCAAAAAAAGGAACCACGTTCGTTTCCACGAAAACCAATCGACCCTGACTATCGTAAGCAGTTGTTTCCATTCCACTAAACGGTTTTGGAGAATCTCCTGTTGCCCTAAACTTTTTTAGTGTTTTTTCTTTATCGCCCGGAGGCATAACATCAAAAGGTGTCTTCCCAATCATTTCTTCAGGCTTAAATCCCCATAATTTCTCAATTTGTGGGCTACAATAAGTATATCGCCCCTGAGAGTCCATTTCCCAGATAAACTCACCGGTTGTTTCTATCAAATTCTGAAATTTTTTCTGGCTTTCCCTAAGTGATATCTCCACCATTTTACGCTTGGTGATATCCTGGTTAATTGCTACGACTCCAATTTCTTTCCCGGCAATATCTTTGATGACATTCATTGATGCATAAATGGTGATCGGTGTTCCATCCTTGTGTCTCTCGATGACATCTCCAGTCCAGTATCCATTTTTTTTAAGTTGTTTTAAGGCGTCTTCACTCGTGGTGTTGATATATTCAATTTTGAGGACATCATGGACCTTTTTATTGATTACTTCGTGTTCTTTCCATCCGAATATTCGTTCTGCGGCCACATTCCAGGTTTTTATAGTAAAATCAAAATCACTAGAAATGACTGCATCAGATACGTTTTGCAGAAGTTCTGCCTGATACCTGATTTTATCTTCTGCTTTTTTTTGTTCAGTGATATTTCTGCAAATTCCTTCAGCCCCGATGATCTTTCCATTTCCATCATAGATCCCTTTGTTTGACTGCCGTATCCATCGTTCGTTTCCTTCAGGGTCAATGATCTTATATTCCAATGTTTGGTGAACTCTATCGTTTATAAAATCATTCCATTTTTCTTTGATATACGCCGCTGAATCCGGGTGGATGATCGTGCTGACAAAACGCGGCGTGTGCAGAAAATCTTCTTCACTGTACCCGAAAACAGACCGTACTGCAGGACTTATGTAATTGTAGTTTCCATCGGGAAACGAGAGACGAAAGACACACTCGTTTAACCCTTCAATGATCTCACGATATTTTTTTTCACTTTGTAAAAGAGCTTCCTCCGCCTGTTTACGCTCGGTGATGTCCATCACCACGATGCGGCATTCCTGCCCATCCTCAGCAACTTTTGCTTCAAGGTGCACCCAAAACGGTGGATGCCCCTCTCGAAGGATTGGCGTCTCGCAGGATGCTGATGCCTGACCGGTAAAAACCTGCTTGAGGAAGGAATTGAAGATGGGGCGAAAATCATCGGATACAAAAAGTGAGAATCGTCGGTTCATCAGCTGCGAACGGTTCACGCCAAGAAGACGAGCGCCAGGGAGGTTGACCTGGCGGACCGTCCCGACACGATCCAAGGTAAAATAGCTGACCGGGGCGAAATCATACAGATCGGTGTGTTGAGCAAGAACCACCTTTGCCTTATTCGCCCGCCTAAGCTCCTCATTTTGTAGCTCAAGCTCAATCTGATGGACTTGCAGTTCATGAAGAAGCCGCTGCGCGTCCTGTTGGGTTGGTTGCAGAGCACTAGGTTCAGACCACTGACTCTTCAGTCGTTTCTCTGCCCTGCGACGCAGATCAGCAGCATCCGGGGGATCGCCGGGGTTCTTTTTCATTACGTTTCCTTCCGTAATACGGCAGACTTTGACACATTTCCCGTGCCCTTCGCAGATTTATCACGCTGTATTTCATCCTGCAGTTTCGTTTCGACCTGCTCCAGCATTGTGTCTTGTTTCATGATGCGTTTTTTCAATCCGACCTGCGTTTTCCGTAGCGCAGTCTCCAGCATCTTCGATGCAGTGATATCCATAAAGGTAATCACCACCCCGTCAATCATGTTCTCCAAGGTGCGATAGGGGACGACACGCACCATGAACCAGCGCCCATCGCGCGTGGCCGCCTGCTGCTCGCGAAAGACCAGCGTTTGCAACACCTCGCGGATATGATCAACCAGCTCAGGATAGAGCAGATCAGAGGCAATATCCGTAATCGGCCTGCCTACATCACCGGGGATCAACTTGAAAATATTGTTCGAACCGGTCGTAAACAAGCGCACACGCAAATCATTGTCAAGGAACACGGTGGCGATTTCAGTGTTCGCAAGCAGGTTCTTCAGGTCATTGTTGAGCCGTGACAGATCATCGACCTTGGCCAGTAACTCATGATTGAGCGTCTGCAGCTCCTCGTTCATGGACTGCATCTCTTCTTTTGAGGTGGTCAACTCCTCATTCGTGGACTGGAGTTCCTCATTGGCGGACTGCATCTCCTCGTTAGCAGACTTGTATTCCTCCTGAGACGTCTGCATCTCTTCACGAAGGGTTTCCACATCCTGACGGGCTTGACCTATCTCCCGCTCCATCTGAGCAAGCAGCACGCGACTCGCATGAGGCCTGACCTTATCCGACGCTTTAAGCTTCGTTTCAAAAGGCGCTACCACATCAGTAAAGACGATCATCACCAATCCCCGTAACGCTTCCGGTTCAGCAATGGTCTGAACGGTCAGGTCCAGAACCTGCACTCCACCGTTTATCCCCACCTTGAGATTTTTGAGTGTGACGGCGTGCTTTTGCCGCAACGCGTTACGGAACGCGCTGGTAAGCTCGAAACGCAACCCTTCACGAGCCATAGCAAAGATGTTCCAGTTTGCCTTTCCAGCAGCCGGTTCCAGGTATTTACCGGTTCGCCCACTGACGTAAAGGATGTCGCCTTGGCTGTTGACCAACACCGCGGCCGGAGAATAAGTCTGCAGGAGCAGTTGGTCAGCCAACGTTTGAAGGTTGATCGGCTTCACCTTCGGTACCGATGACACGTTTGATCTGGTGGGGACAAACGAGGAGGGAAACTCAACGGCCTCTGCCCGCAAACCAGATTCAAGCCGCTTGTAGAGCCGTGATTTATCATCCAGGGACATGAAGAGATCATCAAACCCCGCGATGTTCTCCGCGCTGCCCAGAAACAGAACACCCCCAGGATTCAGACTGTAATGAAAAAGAGGCAACAGCTTTTTCTGCAGCTCAGGAGTCAAGTAGATAAGCAGGTTCCGACAACTAACGAAATCAAGCTTGGTGAACGGTGGATCCATGATGACGTTCTGCGGGGCGAAAATCACCATATCCCGGATCGACTTAGCAACCTGGTAACCCCGCTCGACCTGCACGAAGAACCGGTTCAGTCGCTCCGACGACACATCAGCAGAGATGTTTGAAGGGAAAATACCAGAGCGAGCTTTCTCAACAGCATCCTGATCAAGGTCTGTTGCGAAGATCTGTATCCTGAAATTCCTGGACAGTTTCAGTTGATCAAGCTCCTCTTTGAAGACAATCGCCAGGGAATACGCCTCTTCCCCAGTGGAACAGGCAGGCACCCACACCCGCAGTGCCTGATTTGACGGATGTGCACCCAGCAGTGCCGGGATGACCTCATCTTTCAGTTTTTCCCATGCTTCATGGTCGCGGAAAAAGCTCGTAACCCCGATCAACAGCTCCTTGAACAACAACTCCAGTTCCTGGGAATTCTCCTGCAAATACCTGACATAATTGGTAATCTTGTCAATCTGATGAATTCCCATACGCCGTTCGATCCGGCGGTAGATCGTGTTCTTTTTATAAAGTGAGAAATCATGGCCTGTCTGCGATCGCAGCAGGATTACGATCTTTTCAAAGGCGCTATGGGTTTTATCCGCCCTGGCCATTCCTGCTTCATTAATCAGGGGAATATGCTGCAGATAGCTAAAGATCTTATCGGGCAACGCCTCAACCGAGGCGACGACATCCGCCAGTCCAGCATCGATGACACTGCGGGGCATACCGTCGAATTTCGCTGAAGCAGGATCCTGCACAAACACCACACCGGCTTTCTCCTTGATTGCACGCAGACCCAGTGTACCATCGGAGCCCATCCCCGAGAGGATGACGCCGATGCTGTGGTCTTTCAGGTCATCGGCAAGCGAGCGGAAAAAGAAATCAATCGGCAGACGCTGACCCCGTGGCGCCATCGGCTCCAGCAGATGCAGGACCCCGCGTAAGATAGACATATCTTTGTTCGGAGGGATCACATAGACGCTGTTCGGCTTGACCTTCGTTCGGTCTATGACCTGAACGACCTTCATGGCAGTCACCCGCTGAAGAAGCTCAGGCATGATGCACTTGTGGACCGGGTCCAGGTGTTGAATGATGACAAAAGCCGCACCACTGGTGGCTGGCACGTTCTGCAGGAATAGTTCGAGTGCTTCCAGCCCTCCCGCGGAAGCACCGATGCCGACGATGGGAAAAGAGGATTGACTCGTAGAAAACAGGCTGTCCTGCTGCAGAGATGTTTCTGGTTTTAACGCCTCCATGATCGGCTCTTTTTTACGGGTAGTTTTCTTGTTTTGTCTGCGCATATCCTCCTCATCACCCCCATGTTTCGCATCTACAAAACCATTCAGGGTTCAATCCATGACTTCTACAATGAGAAATAGCTTTAGCATTAACGAAAGCTTTACGCATACTATTCACCAAGATTCCTCGCCCATTAAAATATAAAAAAAAGAACGCACTGTCCCTATATAAAGCCTTCATTTTTCAATCGCTTTGTAATGAATATCTAAGGTTCCAATGTCTGCGATTATGAACAACCGGAAATATGCTGGCGAAAGAAATTGAAACGTTCTTTTTTATTTCCCTCCTTCTTTGATCTGCTCCTTGTCAACACCCCTTTCCCAATAGAGATATCCCTTTTTCCAGGCGACAGCGAGAATAAACCCAACAATAATGATAATTCCAAGGATTGCAATGACCCAGAACCATGGGAACCCTGAGGTCGGAGAGGTAACGGTAAAGCTCTTTTGTGAACTTGCAGTCTGATTCACTCCATATCGATAGACCACGGTATACGTGTAGGTCCCTGGCTCAAGATCCTTAGTCACTATTGCCTTGTTGAACGAGATCTGCCCGAGAACTGATACGCTTTCTTCAGGTAACCAGATGATGACCTGCCCATTTTTCGATAACGTGAAATTTACGACACCAACAACGGTTCCAGGTTCCCCGACATTAACCAACGTAATCAGTGCGGTGGTGCCCTCAGCAGCAGTGACCGTATCTTTGGTTAGCTCCACGGTGACATCGAAAAGCGGTCCTTTTCCTGCGAAGCTGTAGATAAACACGTATTGTGCGGCCGGGTCGTCAAAGATGTACACCTTGCCGTTTTCACGCCAGATCATATCAGATGAAATAGCCCTTCCATCCGCTGTCCTTACGATGAGATCAAGGTTATCAGGATAGATATCGATTGCTTCGATGTACGTCCATCCATCTTTTTCAATAGAAATCGTCACGGTTTTTGTTTTTAAGAGTGTGTCGTTAACCATAACAATAATATTTCCTGCACTATAATGGATGAATGTGATGGTATCGATTGTAGGGTCCCAAAAGAACTCAGGGATGGTATCTCCATCGATAGAAAGCAGGATGATCACAGTTCCATTGATGCTGGCAAAGTGAACCTCGGTAAGACTATCGTTGGGATCGGTAAAATCATCAAGGATGCCGTCTCCGTTGGTGTCGTTGGCATAGAAGAGCTCGACAAGGTGGACATTATATTCAGCAAGGATTAAATCCAAGACGTGTTGTGATGTGGTGATTCCTGGACGTGCCGTGATATTAACCAGGGCAGTATCGGTATCAGTGATGTCACTACCATCCTTGACCCGGAGTTTCACGATGTATGTCCCTACAGTAGTGTATGCATGGGTTGCGGTGGCACTTGCTGACCAGTTGGTTTCATAGGTCCCATCATTGGTCCAGTCCCAGCGGTATCCTGTGATTGATCCACCGGTTTCGCTACTTCTTGATCCGCTGAAAGCGATGGTCTCGTTGATGTAACCTGAGTACGGGCCTCCTGCTTCTGCAATTGGTGTTGGAGTAAGTCCATCACCTCCAACTCCCCCGTCACCTCCGCTTGATGCAGTGGTAAACGTATAATCTGTAGAGTTAACTTGATTTCCAGCTGGATCTATAGATATTACTTTATAATGATATACTGTAATTGAAGATAAACCTGTGAGTGGGACTTCATGCGCAGTCACATATGAAGAGTATTCTGACCATGACCCATAGGCAGTGGTGGTTCCATAGGTTACGTTGCCGTTGGCATTTTCATTCGTTGTCCAGGTGATAGTTGCTGATGTTGTAGAGGGAGTACCCGATGATATGAAAGAGATCACGGGAGCAATGGCATCCTTTGTAGTGCTAACGTTAGCGGACCACGTCCCACAATTAGTCGCATTATCTACTGCCAAAGCTCTGAAAAAGACCGTAGTACCCTCAGTCGTATTCGCAATCAACCATGTAGCAGATCGAACGGTATAACTTACATTCGTTAACCACGCAGTCCACGTTCCAGAGATATTTTCCTTTCGCTGCACCGTCCAACGTGCTATACCACTCGTCGCCTCAACACCTTTTGCCCACTGAACCAAGAAATTCGCTTTCTTATACGTAGACAACGCAGTCATCGTTACCGTAGGAGCAACCGCATCATATCCACAGAACGCCTCAGCGCTCGCTACTTTGGATTCAGCATTTGTTACATTATCCTTCGCCTTACTATAGAATTGATAATGACCGCTTGCGTTCGGGAAGTTGAAATGCCAATGTCCAGCCCATGGTATTACATCCGGGTTACTTGCGTTGCTCCATGTGACCCATCCATCCCAAGTTGAAGCATTCGTTGCTCTATATCGATAGAAAAGTGTGGTGTTTTTTACACCGATTGCATTATCGTGAGATGTGTAGGATATCGTCTGAGGTGATGTAGCTTTCCAATACCCAGAAATTGAAGTCACCGACGACGTAGGTGGATCGTTGTCAGATATATCTACCAAGTGTGGACCAGAATGATTCATGTTTCCGGATGTGTCATTGACCCAGATTGTGTAACTTAGATCATCAATGCTGTTTGGATTAGTTGTATTTATGCCGATAAAATAATTGCCACCAACGGGAGAGAGTGTTTTATTATAGGAAAGGCTTCCATGCGACCAGCTCACGTTCACCCGAAGTTTGCTGGGAATATCGACATAGTCTGTAGCCGTGACATTAAATGTAAAGGAATCACCAGTGGTACTTGTAGTTGGAGAATTATCCGTTATTCGTGGCCTATCAACGATAGTGAGGTTATAGAATTGTGAATAACCAATGTTCATTCCGCCAGTAACAAACGTAACGGTCTGTGTTGTATTATCTGTCCCGATATAGAAAAAAATCGGGCGTCCATTGTTATCGTCATTTAAATCAAGAACATTGAAATCATAGTTCTTTCCAGATAATGAATTGTTCACTGTCGTCGTATAATTTTCAGTTGCGCCACCGACATTTACCAACATCGCACGGATTGTCGTTCCGGTTTTTACAGGATGAAGACCAGTATCGGTTGCATAACCTTTGAAACGATGCGGAGGAGACGCTGCAAATCCAAAAGGCATAACCGATATAACTACTACCGCAGCGGAGAGTAATATCATACTAATAACAAGTATTTCTGCATTTGATGTTCTATTCATATTTGTCTCCTCTAGGACTTATTTTTTTTCCTTCTTACTTTATAAACGACACTGATAATCACAATTATTATTGCAATAAAAATTATTACCAACAGTACAAGTATGTAATCATAGGAACCAGCACCTAAGGATTTTTGATAGGGGATAATGGCGCTTGTCGCAGGTGTGTAACTATATTCGTATTTCCCATCGCCATTGACATCAATCAGAAATGTTCCATTCCCTGAGCTAAACAATGTGGTCACAACGCCGTTTGATTGGTTGTAGTGTGAATCGAAGACCTTATCTGCATTGGTATCAAGCAAGAAAAATAATCCATAATCATTGAGGATTCGAAGAACATCAGCGTTATTTGTTGGATCAGTTCCAAGTCGTAGTTCCTCTACATCGGTCAGACCATCGTTATCATCGTCAGGATCAACGCTATCTGGGATTCCATCGGAATCACTATCTTTTGGATAACTTAAGGCGTTACGCGAATCTGTCCCATAGTACCGTTCTGCTGCATCGCTCCAGCCATCTCCGTCGCTATCGTTTGTAGAGATATACGCTTTCGACCTGTTCACATTGGTCGCACCTTTGTTATCAGTAACCGTTAATGTGATAGTATAATTACCAACTCTGGAATATGCATGATTGGTACGAACCTGAGTCGTTGTCACAGTAGTTCCATCGCCAAGGTTCCACGTATAATTCACAATGTAACCATCTGTATCATTTGATTTCGATGCGTCAAATACGATAGATTCGTTCACCAGACCATAGTAAGGTCCGTTCGCATGAGCCAGAGGAGGCACATTTATCTCACTTGGACTTTCTCCAACTCCGCCATCACCTCCAGGCCCGCCTTGCTGTTGCTGTGCTGTCGTAAAATGATAGAACTGACCAGTGGAATTATCCTTTGCTTTATGTCCTGAATAATCGTACGATATGACTTCGAAATAATAGGTGGTCTCCGGTTGTAAACTACTGAGGACAATCGCATGATTTTTCAAAAATTGATCATCATGTTTTACAGACCCAAGACTTGTCGTTATCCCATAATTTACTGTTGAATTAGCAAATTTATCAGTAGTCCATGATATTGTTGCCTGCGACTCTGTTAATGAGGAAATAGTAACGGTGCTTATGATTACCGATGTCGTGTCTAATGAGACATTAAAATATGGTTCAAAATTACTATTTAATCCTCCGGTAACATACACTGCTGTTTGAGAAATAAGCGTACCATCAATATAAAAAAGAATCGTTTTTCCTGCGTCACCCGAAGAACCGTTTACATAAAATGGCTGAGTTACCGTGGTAAAACCATAGGTTCCATTTTTTACTGTTGTATTGTAATAGATATTGTTGAGGTTGGCAGACACGATCGTTCCATCGATAGCAAGTTCTCCGGTTTCATCGATGACATATCCTTTGAACCGATGAGGAGGTGTTGGAATATCTACCGCTGCTGAAAATAACGACGAAGCAGCAAGGACAAAGATTAAGATAATTGAAAGTTCGACTGTTTTTTTTATCATTTGTTTTTTCTCCTGTTATTTCCCATAATGAAAAAGAAAGAAAAGAAAGATAAGAGAGATGTCATGGTTTAACTCGGGGTATACTGTTTATTTCCAGTGGTTTCTTTCCACATCCAGAATCCTTGACCAGGAACCATTTTTTGTGCACCGTTCAAGATGTTGACATATCCGGTACCAGTAAACTTGAACAAGGATCCAATGTCGTCATCTGAGAGACTTGTAAGACCGCCTCCGTAGTTTGTCGAAGCAGTCTGGTTATAGGTTTGCCAATGTCCGATCAAATTCCATTTCTGTCCCGCTAAATTGAAGTATGGTGGTGAGGTAGGAGTCTCTGGCATTAAATTATAGTTCCCTATCAAGGTATCAGCAGAAGTCATATACACCCAATATCCTTGACCTGGTTCTAGTCTGAATTCTCCGTTATCGCCGATATCAGTCCATTGGCTCCAAGCATTAGCACTTGCATTGTAGTGCCATATTACAGCGAGGTTACTATCTATACCAGAAACAACTGTTGATATAAGGGTATTGGAGGTATCTGCCGGGAGAGATATTAAATTCCAACCTGATCGCATGGAGATTCTATAGGTATTGATAGTGATCGTTCCTGATGTTAGTGCGTTACCAGCTAGGTCAGCAACCGATCCTGCAATGCCAATGGTCGGCGAGTCACCAGTTTGGAACGTTCTATTGCATTTTAAAGTGACAAGGTTTCCGGCCTTTGTTTGGATAGCAGTGATGCCGATATTTGTATCATTTATGCTGAAATCAGTGTAGAGCTCAGTAGCAGTATCCATCGCTTCGGTAAAGTAGACATCCACATAGGTGTAGTTCGTACCATCGTTATCTGCATCGAGAACTGCATACCATAATTGAGGCGATGTCACATCACCAGATGTTATTGCAGCATCTGTAAGAGCCGTGTTCGAAAGTAAATCAGCTAACGTTCCTGCAGTATAACCTGTGGTAACCGTTGTTGTACCAGAAATTGTAACCTCCAATGTGAAATATTTATCATTCACCACATCAGGATCTTTGGGATTTGCCGTTCCTACTCCATTTACACCTATAGAATTAATAGAACCAGAACTTAATGAGAAATGAGCCTTATTTACAGTTGCGTCAGAAATTGATTCGCTCATCTCAATAACAATTTCATCGAGGTTTCCATTGTCATCAGTATCGTACTGCCATGCTTTGACAAATGTTGGTTTGACTTGATCCGCAGCATTCGCAGTCGCACCATTAGCCATCTCATTCGTAGCAGCAGACGCATCAAGCAAATTACCAGACGCAGCAACATACGCCACCGCAGGTGTCGAAGAAGTACTCGAAAGACCAGTTGTAGTAATAGTCATCGTAGTACCTGCCTCCACACCAGGGACAGTAATAACAGTAGCACCAGCAACAGTCCACGCTGAAGTCTCAGCA
>DQIQ01000039.1 GCA_003942085.1 Thermoplasmata archaeon
CGTTGTTCAAACGCGATACCCATGAAGAAAAACACGAACATGTTCCCTAGGATATGTAAAAATCCACTATGGACAAACATTGAAGTAAATAGGGTGTAGATCTGTGGGATTTGTTCGACAGAGAGATACGCTGGTCTGAATCCAAGCTCACCGATGATCTGATTTTCATAGAAGAGCGAAACAAGAAAAACAAATAGATTCGCAATGATGATCGCATAGGTCATCGATATCTTTCTTAGGTAAGCGATGACGATTGTGCCGACCATGATTGCGATAGCAACCAGGGAAATCAATGATGGCTGCAGAAAGATTATCTCCATTTTCGTTTTCTCCAGTCTCGCATAATCAACGCAATGGTGATGCTGAACACTACGGCAATAAGAAATAGGTATTTATAATCTGCCAGCGAGAAATCATTGGTTTTTGGTTTGTGGGGCTCAAGATTCCAGTCTGAGAGAAAAACGTTCGCATAGTAGGTTGCTGCTTCTTGGTTTTCAAGAAGGACTCCTACCTCACGGTTTTTTCGCACTGATTGCTCGTTCCAATTGATGCTGGAGATAAGGACTGTGGTGTTGTCGATGATCATCCCCTTATTGTGAACGGTGGAAAACGGAGACCAGGCACTTGAGATGAATTTGACGTTCACACCGTACTCTTCCAGGAACTGTTTGGTTTCGTTGAGCACCGCGATGGTCCCTTCATACTCTAGGTTATAGTCAAGGATGACCTCTACGCACACACCCTGCTGTGATTTGTTGACGAGGTGTTGGACAAATGGACTGAGGGTCTCATCCCAGTCTTTGTAGATGTAGAGTTGCTGAATGTAGATAGTGGTCGTCGCTGCATCGATAGCATCAAGGATTCCTTGCTCGCTGGTATCAGGGGAGAACACTGGGGTGATACGAGATTGTCCGTTGATGGTTCGCGTGGTGAACTGCGGGGTGTAAGAGCCGGTCGGGACGTCTCTGTCCAGAAAAAAACCAGATGGAATCGTGATATTCATAGCGTCGAACCGGTAGCTGTCTGTTCGTTGTGGGTCATAGTCCTCCTGGAACACTTGGGCGAACTGGGCTGTCACCGCTTTATCTCGTATGACTATGCCCCATTCTCGGTTACCGTACGTAGGGTTTTTTGGTACCCCGGTTTTGGCCCAGTTGCAGCTTTCGACGATCACGGTTTCATTGTCGATGATGAGGTATTTCGCATGGTCGAATTGATACCGTGCGTACACCTGTTTTTCCGAGTCGCTCACGATACATCGGACGCTACCACCAGCCTCAGCGATGGTGCTCAGGATGTATTTCTCCCGGTCGTCGATGCCTCCGATAGGGGCGCCTTCCATGAACAGGCGGACCGTTACGTTCCGTTTGAGTGCGCTGAGTAGTTCGTCGTAGAGGAACGGGTTGGTGAATTCATACATGTTCAGATCGATGGAGACTTGTGCTTTTTGTAGTTCGTTTACAATGGTTTGGTAGCTGTTGTCTGGTGAGACAAAGGTGGTTATTTCTCCGGTCGACGCAACGGTTTGTAAGGGGAAATCAGACTGCCCGATATGGTAGATTCTTACGTGAACCCAGTCAGATGCGGTGTTGGTGTCGATCGGTGTTCCGTTGATGATGTTCCGTTTGAGGATTCCTCCCTGTCCTGATTCGGGGATCGAGGGTCCCTCCCAGCAGGAGATATACTGATCTGTAGTCCCATAGATGAGGAGATCGATAAGTTGTTGTGATGCGCTGTATAATCCGACAAGGCCGCCGGTGTTGCTGTACTTGACGGACCTGTACGTCAGCAGTTGCGGAACCATCGGTTGGGAGTCTACCGCGTACTCAAAGTCAGGGAGTATTGCGGTCTCCCAAAGGAATGCAGTTGCGTTTTTTGTAATGTACCAGGACGTGTTCGCGGGTATCTGTGTGTTGTCCGGGAATAATATTTTTGGCTGATCATCAGGTTCTTCCCATGGCTTATCGGTGAGGTACCAGCTTGAGAGGTCCACTGATGCGTTGGTTGGGTTTGATAGTCGCACGTATTCTGCGTTGATGTTTGGGTGGGTGTCGTAATACAGTTCGGTGATGAGGATGGTCGGTAATAGGTATTCGATGGTTTCGTCTGGTTCTGTGGTACTGGCCTGGTCGTCTTGTGTAGGAAGAATGTTATCACCCCCTGGTGTGGGTGTGGTGCTCTCAAGAAAGTCAAGGGCGGAGTCGTCGTTGTCGATTGCTTGGCATCTGATGAGCGAAGTTCCTTCCGAAGGAATGGGGGCTGGGGTGCCAGGGACGTCATCATAGTCGTCTCCCCACTCTACCGCATCGATCATGCTGCCTGCTTGGTCCATGAGTATGATTTTTTCTTTTTGATTGTTCAGCCCATATCCGCAGAGGGTGCTATCGTCAACCGAAAGCAGCACAGCGTTTTCAGCCACGCTGAATGTTTCATAGACCGTGGTTCCTTTGTCGGTAATGAGTGCGTAGCCATCTGCGGGGATAATGGTGGTACCATCACCGTGTGTGCTGTCTACATCTAGGGTGTCTGTTTCCTGCCCATCTGCGATAGTCCATCCTGCAACATCGATTGGGTCTGCTGTCGGGTTATAGAGCTCTATCCACTCGTTGGTATTTTCATTGTCGGCGGGGTGACACATGACCTCGTTGATGAGAAGCGAAAAAGGTGTTTCTGCGCTGAGTGGTTGGGTATGTGTCGGTATGATGCTGCAGACAATAATGATCTGCAGATAGACTATCATGTACTTTTTCTTTGTCCTCATAATTTATTTTCTCCCAGACTTTTTTTTTGTTAAGGGCGGGGAGGGATTTGAACCCTCGTAGGCGGATCTGCAGTCCGCCACATAGCCACTTTGTTACCCGCCCAAGATGCTGTGTTACCTGGCGAAAGACGAGTTATCTGGCGTGATTCACGCGTAGCCACTGAATTCACCCCGGTGTTTTAACTGTTTTGGTCGTATCATTTCTAGGAGTGCTTGCAGCTCTGTATTGGTGATCTCTCCGCGGACGTATTTGTCAAAGACCACCTTCATCCGGTCTTCGTCATTTAAATCCGATTTCTTGGAGAAAACCTTCTCGATGTCAACCTTCATCTGCTGCTGGGTCGGTCTGTTGTACGTCATGGTTTGGGCGAAATCCCTGTGCCGTGCGTGCCTCTGGATGGAGTTGGGGTTTATCCCTTCGTTGAAGAGGTGGGTAATGCACGATGCCCGAAGCATGTGCGTGTAGACGCGCTTGTGTATCCTTGCTTCGACGGCGCATCGTTCAGATGGTTCCTCACGAAGTGTTCGCCGATCCTGAGCCCGTGTTCGCTGATGAACAGCGCTTTTTCTTTCTTGTCAGCTGGACACCGCTCGTATACCAGATAGTCATTGATTGCCTCTGCCACCCGAGATGTCATCGTGACAATGTTGTCGCCGGTTTTTGTGTCCCTCAGTGAGATCTCCATGCTTTGGAAATCGATGTCTTCGAGGTTGAGGTGGCATACTTCGCTTATTCGTAGTGCGCAGTCGTAGACGGTTTGAATCACTCCATAGATCGCCCGAGATTCTTCCGAGGCAGCTTCGAGGATCTTATCCACCTCTTCGTTGGTGAGGACATCCCTGTTGCGGGCCTTCGATCTCGGTATCTTCAGGTGCAGATCGTTCCGCTTCAGGACCACCTTGCAAAAGAGGTTGATCGCTGCGTGGCGGATGCGGTTTCCATTTGGCTGGTAACGTTTGCGCAGCTCGATGCTGATATCATCCAGTGTTCGCTGCGTGATGGTTTCCAAATCGGTATCTTTCAGTGTCTGCCTAATGGCTTTGAGGTAGTTCTTGATGCTGTTCTTCTTGTATCCATTCTGCCATAGATATCGCTGGTATTCGTCAATAGCGTGGTCGAAACTCGTCATGCGGTTTCGACACCCTGATTGTCATGTTCTTCTTTCTTATGCAAAACATTTTTTTCACCTTCTTGTTTTAGGCCTCCTGTCCTTTCGGACGAAGGGGGATACTCACCAGCATTTAAATTTTTTATTGCTCGTTGGATGCATTCAGCATCTATACGCGATTTTTCGTATAAACCCTGGATTTTCTTCCGGCTGTTCAGCTGTTCCAGCTCCTTTTCTGCTTGGAGGATGACCTTGTCAATCGATGCTTCAAAGTAGATGATCAGTTCCATGACCGCTCGCTTCTCAACGTCCATTCCGGTGAGACTGTGCATGTGTTTACACACAGTTGAGAAATGTAGCACTCCCCTGTTAATCGCCATCCTGCATGTTCGATTGCTCAACATGTTCATTTGTGTTTGAGCGCATCTTGATTATAAAAGGAACCACATGTCTTTTATAGTTTCTTAAAATCCAATCTAGTTTTCATATAGAAGATTCCTAGTACTTTGCTAAGTTTAATCTATAGCACGGGCAAGAATCTCCTGTCGGGATTGAGCGTCAATTTACAAAAAAATTTATTCCGATATATTCATGCAGGGGAAGGGATTTGGACCCGCGTTTACCGGTACGACAAGGATTGACACTCAATTGAAATCCATGGGATATCGGAGTATCGGGAATGCATGCGGGAACCATTCGAATAGCCAATGGATGAAAGGGAACTGTGGTCCATAGACGTATAGCATGGTAACCCACATATTTACCAGCTTCTCTCCAGACCAATTACATCCTATGTTTTCGTTTCTACAAAGAGGAGGCATTAGCCTCTTGGATGCCTACAAGCAGGGCTGAGCCGAGATAAGATTTCTCAGAACCATCCTCATTCATCCAGATCTTGATTCCTGTAAATCCCCAGATTCCTTGATAGAAGTTCACGACCAACCCGTAAGGGAATATCCCTGGAAGATCTCCGAGGATTTGGCCGGTCCAGTTTTTGTTACCAAGGAGTCCTACCGTATGAATATAACCCTGCGCATAATCGGGAGAGTGACCGCCGAACGAATACCCAATCCCGAAGATGTCTCCAATAGCAATCGGCATGACATCCGTACGATAACTCAGCGTGTTGCCGAGAATGTAAGACGATATCCCCCCGCCAATGAGCAATAACCCGATGAGAATGCGGAGAGGGCCTGGCGTGGGCACATATGGAAAAGGCACACCAATGAGGATGCCGAGCATCAACATGGCAGCACCAGCAACCTGCATCCAGGAATAGATTCGATGGCTAGTTAAAGTAAGATCCGTATGTCCAGCCACAAGACAGAAGGCATTTCTGTTCTCCAATATTGAACTAGTTGGGTGGAGTATTCCTGCATGATACCAGCAAGTGACCAGTTGCTTTGCCTGCGGCAGGGTAAGATTTCCGAAGACGCCGTACGGATACAACTCAGTTACAGTGGAAATAAAGACTTCGTACTTTTCATCATCGGTAGATACCTTGTCCAGTTCCTCGTCAATACCATCAAGGATGCATCGAACTGTATCGGCATCCGATGTTGATAAGGAAAGGATCTTTTGCTCTGTTCCTTCGTTGGTTGAGAGTTCAATGGTGACCTGCTGAGTATTCTTTTTTGCTGAAATCGCTGGATTGACTGCCGCTATAAACAGAAGTGCAGCGAGGGTGAGTCCAAGGATGATTTTTTTCATAGTAACCCTCCTAAGATACTTAGATCTGGATAGGGTGTGGTGGCTGGTGCGAAATCAAAATTGCACCATGGGAATCCTGGAAGAGAAGGTGTCTGGCTCAGCAACATCCTTCCTTGTATGATTTTCGGTCCGGAGGGGGGTTGACCCCAGTAGTTCGCATGCCATTTCGTGATCTGAGGCCAGATGATGAATGGAAGCATGAACCGATGCAGGAGATAGTGGATAAAGGTGGCGTCCTTCGTATTGTTTTCAAAGGAGTTCGCTTCGACCACAGCTTGTAGTGACCCGGTCATGGAAAGGCCTAGATCGTTATTCACAAGGGTATTGTTCAGGACACGGGAGTAGTATCCTGTTACCATGATACCATTTTTTGAGTGAGAAACATGATTCATTGTGATATTGCAGATGTAGCCATACATGACGATCCCGTCATCTGCGTTATTATCAAGATAGTTCGCGATTACTCTGTTGAGGGTAGAGGACTCGTCGTCTACATGGATTCCCTCAGCCCCGTTGTTGGTGATGCGGTTGTGGTTTATTGTACAGTAATCTGCTCCAACATCTAAATCAATGCCGTTGCGACGGTTGTCATGAATGATGTTGTAAGAGATCGTGATATTCTGTGCACCCCAGTAGTAGATCCCATCGTGGTTCTCCTGAATGATGTTGTCGGATATCACATGATTAAAATAATTACTCCCGAATGGTGAAAGAATGCCGGAATCATGAAATTCAGAGTCTTCTGTATCACCGCTATGTTGGACTGTAAAGCCACTCACATGGACATTTCGTGATATAAGGGTGATACATGATCCTGTATTGTTCGCATCGACAATTGTTGTGTTTTTGTCTGCTCCCATTAATACAATGGATTTGTTGGCAACGACGTTCTCAGTATAGAGCCCTGGAAACACGTAGACGGTGTCGCTGTCATTTGCATGGTTAATGGCACTTTGGATTGTTGTATAGTTCCCTGGTCCACTCCCACCAACATACAACCAATCACCCCTTGATGTTGATTGAGATTTCTCGGCGTTCTGTGCTATTGCTGGTGCTATGGTCACACCAACGAACAAGAGAATGATTCCAACCGCCAACCATTTCCTTTTCATTTGATTTACCTCAAATATCATAGGGTTCTTGTGCGAATGACGGATCATACAACACTTCTTGATCCTATTTGTTGTGGATAATCCCATGGGGTGCAACTATTATAGAAAGATTTTGAACAGTTGCTTCAGAAATCATTTTGACCATCCTGTTATTCATTCTCGGCATATTATCGAAAAAAAAGTCATCATGACCCTGAACCAACGGCGTAGATACATCCCGATTCACATCCTTTTGACTATAGACAAAGACCGGACAGTTTTGCCAATCACTTTCCCCAAACGCATTCCTTGCTTTTACCCTGACGAAATACGTCAAGGCTTTCGTCCATGTATGAGAAACGGCGATTTCCTCACCTGATGCATATGGGCCAATCCATCCAGAGTTCGTTCCATCGCCCCAATCAATCCAATACGAAACGTTCGCTCCAAGAATGTCATCGGCGACAAAGGTGAACTCAGTGTCTTCTCCCTTTATTACTTTCGGAGGATGATTTATTGATGACCTAGTTGGAGGTAAGGCCAAGCTATAATTGTTCAGACCGAGCCGTACTATTCCTTGGATGCCCCCTACAACGAAATCAGCTTTACCATCCCGGTTATAATCTGAGGACGTTAATGCCCCCTGACTTAGATCATCACTCCATCCTCCTTCTTTGTTTTCAGGGAGCCGTCCAATGGGAACAACCAGTAAGGAGCTATTTTGGTCCAGAATGAGATACACGCTGTCACCTAAGCCAAAAAGAAAATCAAGGAGACCATCATTGTTATAATCGAGTACCTGCAAACACCCAGCAAGGCCAATAAAACCTAGGAGGACATCTCCACTTCCAGTGTCAAAGATAGTTGACCCGTTGGATTCGATATAGTGGTTTCGTTTCAAATACACATAACCGCTTGACGAGTCGATATTCGCAGCGACGATAGCATCGACATCTCCATCATGGTCAAAATCACCTGATGACAGACCCCAGCTTAATTGATTATAGTCATGAATGAGGCCTGCGGATGTGAAGGTTCCTGTTCCATTGTTTAACAAGAGCTCGACTTTCCCGCTGTTATCGCCAACAAGGAGATCAAGGTTCCCATCTTTATTATAATCCTCGGTGGTGAGCTGCGGGTTGATCCTATTCTCGGGGTTGTATGGTTCTCCAGGGCCATTCCAAAAAATTGTGAAAGGATTACTGAAATGATTAGTACCATCATTCAGTAAGATTTTTCCAGTCCCGTTGACCTTTATGGGAAGCCCCTCGTACCAGATATCTTCAGAATAGGTGAATACTAGATCAATGTGGCCGTCGTTATTGTAATCTCCTGCCTGCAGGTCATTTATGTATGAATAATCGAAGGTATAGACATCTTCTTTTGTAAATGAATCATTTCCATTGTTATAGTAAATGGAAATCGTTGAATGAGTAAACGGAGCATCTGCTGAGGCGACTGCAAAATCCGGAAGCTCATCATGGTTGAAATCAGCTGAGGTCAGACCCCATGCAGTCTGCCCCAGGTCAGCGAGATCGCGGACAGCAAAAAATGGTTGATCATGTATATATTGTTGGAGCCAATGAAAAGGCATGACGGCAAGGTCAGCGCATACTCCAAAGGATTTAATGCCTAACTCATGTGTAAAGCTGTACAATGATGGTCCAATCCCTGTATAGTATCGAAGGTATATCCAGACCGGGAGATCGATGTTCTGTAGTTCACCATTGACCTTGAATTGTAAGGGTTGAGCATGGAAGTTGAACTGCAAAGGGTGATTTGGAAGCCAGAGGGGGCCGATATGACCATCATCATACCATGCCATACTAATACCACCCGCACCTTTATTAATTGAGATGAGCTTGATCTGTCCGGCATCTCTTTGGTCGGGGGCAATGGTAGCTACTTTCGGTGTGGTGATACCGAGAGGTGTTAACAGGATAACGGCCACAAAAAAGACTAAGATGATTTTTCTTACCACTATATCATTTTTCATTCTTTTCCCCCCGCGATTCCTCCGATATCGTACGGTTGTAGGGCGGGATGCCAATCAAACTCTACTAATCCTTTGTAGCCTTTGATGACCATGGGGCCTTGTCCATCCCAATCATCCCAATAGTTACGAATCCAGAAATGACCGATGCCACGATAGAACATTGCGCTTATGTTGTTATGAATGAAATTATTCTCTTTGATGAAAGTTCCATATGTTTTAGAGAGCGTTAGTCCGTGTTCACAATTTGAAATGCTATTTCTTGTTATTAAGCTAAATAGAGTTGGAACTTGCATAGAATCAATAGTAATACCATTTTTCGCGTCTGAAATATTATTTTGAGAAATGACCGCGAAACCATCTTCAACAGTTAAAGCGAACATGAAGTTGGTTATTTCATTATCAATAATCTTGTTCCAACATACTCTCTGATTGATACCAAAGCTGCTAGCTGGCTGGGATCCATTTTGGATGATATTCCCTTCGATCAAGCAATGGGTGAATTGCGTATCTATACCTATAAATCTCGGATTGAGGATTATATTATCTTTGATGGTGGATGATGCAAAAGCTGAAGAGATGCCAAATACGGTATTATTGTGAAATCCACCCGATTGTATTAAATTTTTAGATATGAGTGAATGACGTGTTTTTATTTCCATAATGGCATTGGCGGTATCAATGAAGATGTTATCGGAGATGTTCGTGTTCCGAACAATTTTTCCGCCAGGGTCCCTAATCAATATGCCTGTGCATCTTGTATCAAGGCTGTTATTTTGAATGGTAAATCCACTGATTTTCACATCGCTAGCGATTACTTGAATAATGCTAAAGCTCCAGCCACTCCCGTCGATAATGGTTGTATTCTTGTTTTCGCCAATGAGATTAATTGAGGTGTTTATTACAATCATATTTTCATAATATGGTGATGAATCGTTATAGACAAAAACGGTATCGCCATCACTGGCGTTGTCCACAGCATCCTGAATGATACTGTAATTTCCTGGTCCACTCCCACCAACATACAACCAACTCCCTCTTGATGTTGGTAGTGTTTCTTTGGTTTCTTGTGCTATCGCTGGAATGATACAGGTTCCAACAAACAAGAGAATGGTTAAAATAACTAATCCTTTTCGAAACAACATCATTCCTCCATATTAAATAAAAACACCCTGGGTTATTTAAATCTTTGTCAGAAGGAAAAAGTGCAGGGGAAGGGATTTGAACCCTTGGACAAAAACAAAAATAGAAAGTGATTCTTGTATCCGTATCTCTGCTTCCCTACCTTACACCTGTTTTCAAAGAAAATGTTTTTATAGGGGAATGGGGTTATAAAATTGTAAAGGAGGAAAAAATATGAACAAGAATGTAATTATTGTAGGAATAATTTTATTTGGGCTGTTAGGGTGTGCTCCATTAACTATCGGAAATTTCAATTCAAATGAAAACTATAATTTAAAGGCCGATATAGAACCAATGAGATATGCTTTTCCCAGGGTCTATGGCGGCAATGGTCAACCCGTTGGATTTATTGCCTGGGCTATTAATGAAGGACCAAATAGTTCCCCTGCGTGCATATTAAAATTTGAAATTATCCGAATCCTTACGAATGATCCGTATGAATATAACGCAACTTATGAAATCAATTCCCAGCCAAGTGGTCAGGGAGTGGGTCACAGTTTCATTTGGTGTACAGCTATAGATAAACATTTTGCGGTGTATGAAGCAAGAGCCACAATAAATGTAGATGATAATAATACCGCAGATAATACGAAATCGTATTTCTTTATCACAATAAGATAATAGAACATATTCTTAAAACGACAAGACACTGATGGATTAATTGGGAAACACTGGAGAAACCATATATTGATTCTGACAAAAATTATCAATTATATATTAGAAGATGCATCACTGCTTTCCCTGTTTGCATAAAATTTATTTTCAAGTGCAGGGGAAGGGATTTGAACCCTTGGATATGTTAAATAAGGTTAAAAATAATAAATCATTCTTTACCATTGAATCTTCTGATAATCTTCTTTGATATCCTTCGCAATCAAATCTAGATACACTGCGGTAGTCGCTAAATCATTATGTCCCAATATTTTCTGTAAACTTCGTAGATTCATCCCCTGTTTTAAACAATGAACCGCGAAACTGTGTCGGAAAGTATGTGGTTTTACAACCTCTTCTTTAGGTTGATACCTGTGAGTAATGTTTCGTATTTGCGCTGAGGTTAATGGAAACACCTCATCATCAAGTGGTATCTTCGCTGTGTGGTACTGTAATAAATCAGAAAGGTGTGTATCGAGTGGTACGATTCTATCCTTGTGTCCCTTTCCCTGTCGAATAGTGAGTTCATCCACTTTAATATCACGTTTCTTCAGATTGATTAACTCACTATTCCGGATTCCTGTTCTCCATAATGTGAGAAGAATGAGGTAGTTTCTCTTATTATCATTACGTGCTCGTTCCAACATCTCATCGATTTTTGTTTTTTCAAGGTATTTCGGCAATAATTTAGGTTTTCGGGTATGTTTTTTATTATCTGTTACTGATTGAACCATGAGGGAACAACTCCTAAACATTTTTCTTTTTCCAGGTTTTCAAAAGTCGATATCCTCCTCATGATACATAACTTTGGTCGATTAAACAAAATGGGTTCAAGGCGATTTCTTTCATTAATAATGTTCTTATAGGAGAACATTGTTATAAAATATGATAAAAGGAGGACTGAAGATTATGAAAATTATCATCCTTAAAAAAATTTTAATTGTTGGTGTAATCTGCATTTTAATGCTACCAACGATTGCTGTCGCTTCAGCAGGAAGTAATTCAGACTATAATCTGAAAGTGAAAATCAGAAATACTAAGTTTTATAAAAACACAACTACAAACTTTTGTCTATCTGTCAATGTATCAAACGAAGGTCCTGATGCAAGTAATAACTATTCATGTTTAGTAGAATTATACCATTTATGGAGTCGTTGGCCTAACTGGAGATATAATTTCCAGAATACGGGGATATTTGCTTCTTATACTGGTTCAGTGATTGCTCCAGCTGGGTATGAGGAGAACATCGTAACATTATCAAATCCAGGGGCTGGATGGTATATCGTAAAATGTACACTTTCCAATGGGGATAACAATCCTGAGGATAATGTCTCTCGCTGTTTGATTTGGGTCCCTGATTTATATGCATTGAGAATAATTTTTCATAACTTATTCCCATGAAGTCGGCTCATCAGGTTAATATTGATACGTCCAAAAATAAAGATGTATAGGAGAACATTGTTATAAAATTGTAAAGGAGGAATGAAAAGTATGAAAAGAAATCAATATTTATGGAAAGAGGCTGTTGTTACTATAATTTTTTTGTTGATGAGTCTGAGTGTTCTTCCATCAACGATAGGAATCCAGGAAATCAAGAAATCGAAAACGAATGCCATTGATTCTGAAGAGTTTAATATGATTGTTTCGTTGAAACCAACGCGAATAATTTTTCCCAGGCTCTATTCAGCGCATTTAAATATCATTGGATTTAAGGTCGATATCAATAATGAAGGCCCTGATAACTCCACTGAGGTGGCATTAAAATTTAAAATTATCCAAGTTATTGGAAGAGAACCGGGAGAAATATATAACGTAACATATCATTATACTACCATATGGAAAAATCAAGGGCGGGGCCACCTAATTCCGTGGTATAGCTGGTTGAATGGCCGATTTGGAGTGTTTGAAGCGAGAGCAACGATTGATGTTGATGATACGGTGCTTAAAGATAACACGAAATCTTTCTATTTTATCTTGCTCGCTGATTAAGACAAGCCAATAGATTTGATTTAATAAACGAACTAATAATGATTTATTGATTCGCCAAAAAACATGAGTCTTTAAACCGTGTTAATGCTTCTGTTGTTAAAGGATAACCTTTTTATAGGAGAACAGTGTTATTAAATTGTAACGGAGGAATGAAAATTATGAAAAAGGGAGTAATTTGTGTTTTTATTTGTATTCTGATGATAGTAAGCACCATCCTACCTGTATCGGGAACAACCGTATCGAAAAAAGTATCACTGACAAGAGGGAACACCTTGTACGTTGGTGGTTCCGGTCCGAATAACTACACCAAGATTCAGGATGCTATTGATAACGCAAGTAATGGGGATATGGTGTTTGTCTATGACGATGCTTCACCATACTATGAGAATCTCATGATACAGAAATCTATAACCCTGAGAGGAGAAGATAAGAACACGACTATTATCGATGGAAGGAAGGGACACAGTGTTATCGACATCAATTATAGTAACGTCACTATCCATGGGTTTACCATTCAACATGAAGCTGAAACATCTAATTGGTACGGCATTTTGATAAAGGGAAATGATTGTACTATTGTAGGGAACATTATCCAGAAAAACAGTGATGGTATTTTAATTAATAATGGCCCTGGCCATATCATTAATCCTAGAGGTCATAACATACTCAACAATATAATCAGAAATAACCAATATTCAGGGATACTTGCGGTGATAGGAGGTTTAAATTTCACGATATCGGGCAACACCATAGAAGAAAACGGAGATTCAGGTATCATTTTAGCGAATAATGTTACTTCAGGAAATATAATTATTCACAACATAATCACCAATAATCATAGATATGGTATTATCATAGATGGTACGTTCAACAACATCACGGAAAATACGATTCAAAATCATGTGTACGGCAAATTCAGGGGCACAGGAATATGGATTCAAGGTGTTTTCGGCAGTAGTGACAATAGAATCACTCGAAATAATCTCATCAATAACACCATACAAGGGTTTCAAAAAAAGACTGGAAGCCTAGCGGACATCTTCACTTTATTAAAACTGAATAATGTCTGGGACGAAAACTATTGGGGAGAATCTCTCTCCGAACCTGTACGAATTTCGGGTCTATTTATTGGGTGGTTGTCTATTCACAGGGGGCCTTTGAGAGGTATGTCCTTCAACGTATTTTTATTCCCATGGCCAGCTTATGATGCTCACCCAGCACAAGAACCCTACGATGTCCCTGAGATGAGTTAGGGGATAAGAAACATCTGTTTTTGCACTATTTTGGAGAAAATTCTAAATACGTGTTACTCTTTATCATTCTGTAAGGAGGAATGAAAATTATGAAGACAGGAGTAATTTGTATCTTTGTTTGTATGCTGTTGATGCTTGTGACTGTTGCTCCAATATCAGCATCAACAAGTTGGAACGAGACATCTCAATCCTTGACAATGGGGAATATCTTGTATGCGGGAGGCTTAGGTCCGAATAATTATACGAAAATCCAGGATGCAATCAATGACGCTGTAAATGGGGACACCGTTTTTGTCTACGATGAATCATCACCCTATCAAGAAATACTTACGATCAACAAATCTATTAGTCTTATTGGTGAAAACAAAGAGACAACAGTAATTGAGACTACGATCGAAAATACAACTGTCATAACAATCTCTGCAGATAATGTCAGTATGAGTGGTTTTACTATTCTGATGTCACCATCGACTGGATTGAGCGTGGGGATACGAATTTCAAAAATGGAAGATTGGCCCGGAGAAACAGAAATTATTCGAGATGTGCATATCTTTAATAATAATATTGAAGCGATAACCCAATTCAGTGTTGGAATCAGTAGCCTCTATCTGAATTATGGCAATTTCTCCAATAACTATGTCAATTGTCGTTATTTCGGAATCCAACTATTTTTATCATCACACAATAATGTAACAAAGAATGTTGTTGAACATAGCAATTATGGAATCTGGGTTGAAAACACTTGGAATCCTCGCTACCATTTATGGTTTACTCATCCCAAATTTGGAGATAACATGATATTGGGGAATGTCGTCAGAAACAATCAAATCGGTATTCTCATCGATGGAGATAGAACAATCAATGATAAGGTCCTTGATAACAACATTACAAACAACGAACTCGGTATCGTCCTTGGCACAACACTAAAGTCAGAAATCGCCAGGAATAACTTCATTGGAAACAATCTCAGCGCCTCGATAGAAACTATAAACCTTTTCTTTTATCCGACAAACTCTTGGCATGATAATTATTGGGGTGAAACAAAGAAATTACCTGTTCCTATATTTGGTAAATTTTGGTTTATTATCATGTTCAATACAGATTTTAGGGAGACCAATTTCGGAAGTGCAATCCCTCTTGGAAAATATCCCGTGATTGCTTTTGACAGAACTCCTGCGCATGAACCCTACGATATCCCTGGGATGAGTTAAAGGATTGTTGATTATCAGGATTTTCAAAACTCGGTATCCTCTCCATGATACATAACTTTGGTCGGATGGTGATGATAACAGATTTTTACTCATTTTTAGGTAAAAAGAACCAAGTAAAGATTATATATCACCTATCCTATAACATCCCACAGAATTCCCACATAGGTGGAAAATGAACTCGATAGTACGACTTGATACGCGGGGGCGATTGGTCATCCCCAACGAATTCCGAGAACCTCTCAATTTAAAAGAGGGAGATGAAGTTTTACTAAGTTTTGACCAGAAGACGGATACAATAACGATTAGCCCGATTTATGGAAAAACAAAGGATATTGTAAAAATAGAAATTGAATTCGGGGACACCCCTGGCTGTCTTGCTCAGATCGCACAGAAAATCGCAGACATGAAGATTGATTTGGTGATGACTGAGTCGAAGAGTTCTCAACGTGGGAAAGCTGCTCGTTGGAATATCATCGCTGACCTCTCCAAGTGTTCTTGTTCAGCCAATGAGATTAAACAATCTTTGTTACAATCTGGTTATGTGGAGTCGATGAGTATCACACGGATAGCTCGTGAACGTCTTCATCGCTGAACAAGTTGGTTTTTCAGCTATACTATCCAGTTTGAAAATGGAAGAAAATAACAAGTTGTTGGAGGATATTTGCTAGAGTGGAGGAAAGAATTTATGAAAAATAATTGGTTAAGGAAAGGGTTGGAAGTTGGAACAATCATTTTACTTGTTGGAACGAGTAATTTATCTGCATTCACAAGAAACTCATCTATTGATTCGAAGATTTTAGAACAAGGTAAAACCTTTTATGTTGGAGGCAACGGACCAGGAAACTATACCTATATCCAAGGTGCAATCAATGATGCGAATGATGGTGATACCGTATTTGTGTACGATGATTCTTCACCGTATAAGTCATTTGTTTCTATAGATAAATCAATTAATCTCATTGGTGAAGATAAGAACACAACAATACTTGATTCTACCGCAGTAGGAGTAAATTTAGCAATTTATTCAGTAGATAAAGTAAACATAAGTGGTTTTACTTTGTATAACAGTAATAATCATGGATTTATTGGTATACAAATATACGAGTCAGATTACACATGTTTTCGAGATAATATAATAATCAAAGTTGGTACAGGAATAGATCTAGTTGATTCTTATTATAGTTTAATAGAGAATAATGAAATAAAAGGCGGTGACATAGGAATAGATATTTATGGTTCTTCTTCTAATAATATCAGTAAGAACATTTTACTGAACAATAACTATGGTGTCTGGCTAAATTGTTACTCAAAAAATAATACATTATGTAATAATAATCTTAGTAATAATGGTATTGCAGTTTGGGAGGGATCTTATCCAAACACATTTTATAATAATGCAATTAATGGAAAACCTCTACTTTATTTGGAGAATGAATCCAATAAAATATACGATGGTGTATCAATTGGTCAATTTCTTCTTATTAATTGTAATAACATTATTTTTAGAAATCTTGAAATTTCAAATTCTACCTATGGCATTGAACTTTATAACAACGATGATTGTTCTATTTTAAATTGTACTTTTCGTTCAAATAAAGATTCTGGCATTCTCTTAATGGATGATTGTGATAATAATAACATTTTAAATAACATTATTTCTGCTAATGGGAATGGTATCTCTTTGATTTCTTATAACCTTGGTACGACTGACAAT
>DQIQ01000040.1 GCA_003942085.1 Thermoplasmata archaeon
ACATCGACCCATCCAGGGAAGATATCAACACGAACGCTCCATTGACCAGCAACATCAGCAGGGTAGTTGAAATCGTCATCATAGTACTGATTTCCCTCGTAGACGAGTGTTCCGTCCGGGTTGTAGAGCTGAAGATCAAAATCAGTCAGATATGCAATATCTTTCATTTTTAATATAACATGAATGCCTTGCCCAGCAGAAACTTGGAATTTATACCAATCATAGGGATCGTTCATATCAACGAATCCGAAGTATGTTCCTGGTGTGAGAAGCAATGCAGCGGTCCGGGTATTCGGGGCATCTGTTCCGGAGTTTGCATCGTTCTGCCCATTGAGGACCACACTGAAGGTGTATTTCCCAGTTCCAGTGCCACTGACATATTTCAGCCAGACGTACCATTTACCTGAGTAGGTGGCAGTGTAGCTGATGGTCTCTGGAGTGCTTCCTGTGTTGTTTGAGGAGGCTACCATGACACTTGAAGCAGTCCACAGGGAAAGGTCAAAATCAAATCCGGAGGGGGGCGTCATAGTAAAAACAATCTGTTGCCCTTGGCATACGGAAAAGAGATACCAATCACTTGTATCGGTAGAAGACATTTTCCCGGATCTCCCTCGCCCTGGTGTTTCATCGATAAGCTCACCAGGATATATTGCTAATGCTCGAGGTTGATCGATTCCTGAATCTTTTTTATATCCTGCGTCATCATTATCTGCGGTGTTCATCGATGCAGGGTTTGGGTCTTGTAAATAGTAACTTCTGTCTAAAATGAAGGTACCTTGACCATCCTCAGTATAATAATTTTTTAAACCGTCGTTTGTTATCTTGTTAGTCTGCGCGTTCTTAGCGAATGTACCTACAGGAACAATTAAGGCAGTTCCTATAAATAAAAGCGCTATGACAACTGCTTCTATTCTTGATTTTTTAGAATCTCGTTGATTATTCATATTTTACCCCCTTTGTATATAATGATTATATGAAAGGGGATTATATATATGTTTCTATTTTTTATATAGGACTTTGAAGGTATATTTTACTCCTAGAACTTTCCAAATATTGTGATAAGGATGATGACGTGTAAAAAATACAAGGATTTTTATTTGCTGCTTCATTAAGTTTATAAACGATTTGTTCATCCAAAATGTAATGATTCTGACTGCATCCTTTTTTAGTCAACTCGCCGGATATGTTATTGTCATTCTCATCCCGATTGTTGTGTTATATATCGTGTATCTCATCATTACAAAAACATTTCGCGACATGGGGTTCTCATCTTTTGAGGCGATTGTTATTGTATTCGTATCGTTTTTCCTTGGAGCCGGTATTCTCGATGACTATGTCGGTGTCAGTTTCTCAAACATCCCTTTGTTTACCTATCATGAATATTGGAAGGTCGGGATCAACGTAGGTGGTGCTGTGATCCCTATAATTCTTAGCCTATATTTATCTTTAAAAAATAGATTAAAACCATTACCGGTCATACTTGGGATAGGAGTCATCTCTGTTGTGACATTTTTCGTTACCTATCCCGACCCCGAAAAAGGAATCGTTTCAACGTTTCCCCTTTGGGTAGCACCCATCGTAGTCGCAAGCCTTGTTTCTCTCTTTTTCTGTTGGAACGAAAAAAGAAAATCTGCACCTTTTGCTTATATAATAGGTACGGTCGGTGTGCTGATCGGAGCTGACTGTTTACATCTGATGAGCCTGTTGGAAAATGAGGTACAAACCACGAGATACGCAGTCATTGGTGGAGCAAGCGTTTTTGACATGGTCTTTATCACAGGTATCCTTGCGGTATTCCTAGACGGTCTCTTGATTATTCAGCAAAAAAGGAAAAAAGATTAATCCAGGATTTGCTCTCTTACAGATTGCATAATTTAACTATTCTTTGCCATGGTCGTCATCATGGACATGATGGTCATGATGATGTTCAAGAGGGTGAGTCATGCCCCACGGGGCCCACATCGCTGCTAAGAGTCCACCTGCGATTAACAGAGCAACTATGAAAATTGCTAGATTTTGGTAGATGTCATAGGGTTGTGCTAACGCCCAGAACCAATAAATCAAAAAGATAATGGCCCCTAGACCAATGATTATCGAAGCCCAAAACCGCCATTGGAATCCTTTTTGTTTCCACATTTCTTTTTCCACTGTTGTCTGTTTTTTGAAAGCCCAATATGCCCAGGGTACTCCTAAGATCACTGTTAAAAGAAGAAGTGATAGTAAGAAAATTGCGACGTTTTTTTCCCATGCATAGTTTTTCGCATAGAAGAACAACCACAGCACAAGAAATACAAGCCATCCGACAGCAACAAGGATAGATAACGATATTCTCCAGCCAAGACCTTCTTTTTCATTTTTTATATCCAGTGTTTCATTACTCATACAGAACCACTCGCAACCATCATAGAAATTCATTTCCGCTATATAAATATAACAATATCAGAAGGTTCCCTTCTATAAAAATTATGAATCAAAGAGGAAGTATTATCTTTCGAAATACTTAATAAACACCTAATATTTTACCTCCATGTTTTTACGTTGAGTAAGAGGCAGAAAATGGACGACGAATCACTGGAAGAAATGTCCCGTAAGAAAGATGCATTTCAAGAAAAAGCCAATCATCTGAAGAGAAGCCGAGATGAATTGCACGACCAATCAAAAAAGATGGCAAAAGAACGCGACGAAATCAACGCGAAGGTCCGACAGATACGAAATCTGATAGGTGAACATAAAAAGAAACGCGATGAGTACAACGAACGTGTTAAACACGCAAAAGAACAACGAAACGAATTTTTAACGAACCATATCGAATTAAAAAAGAAAATCAAAGAACTCGAACGAGAACGAACCTCAAACTCTGGCGTGAACGTCAACGAATTGAAACAATATCTCAGAAAACTTGAAAATGAACAGATGACCCAGCCGATGTCCACTCAGAAAGAAAAAAAACTTATTGAAACGATTAAGGGGATTCATCTGAAAATCAAGGACGCAGATGAAAAATTAAACAAGGACCCGAAGCTGAAAAAAGCAATCGAAGAAGAAAAACTGATGCGGCAGAAAGCAGAGAAACAGCATGAGCTTGTCGAAAAGATGGCGAAGAAAGCACAAGAAGAACACCAGGGAATGCTTGAACAATTAAAACAACTTGATAAACTTGTCAAACGAACGACCGAGATCCAAGAAGATATTGTCGTCACTAAGATTGAGGCAGATAAACTCCATAAAGATTTCATCGACCATGTGAACAACATTCATGAACTAGAGAAAAACATCTCAAGCACGGAGAAGAAGAAAGAGAAAAAGAAAAAGTTGGCAGATGTCTCCGCTGCCCAAAAAGATGCGGATGATGTATTCGAGCGATTTAAGAAAGGAGAAAAACTCAGCACAGAAGATCTGATGATTCTCCAGAAAGCAGGATTATTATAAAAATATCCTTGGAGGGACTCTGAGATGCCTTGTGAGCTTTGCGGGAGAGAGTGTAAAGGCGGTAAAGAAGCGATCATTGATGGCGCAAAAATGTTCGTCTGCCCGGATTGTATGAAATTCGCAGAAGCGTCAGTACAACCCGAACCTGTGAGAACTAGTTATGCACCGCAACCCCAACAGTTCTTTAAGAAAAAAACACAAAAAGCAGAACGAGACATTTACAAGGATAAAGGCATGGAACGGGAGCTGGTGACAAACTGGAACCAACTCATTGAGCATGCTCGAAAAAAGAAGGGCCTGACCAGGGAAGAACTAGGATTCAGAATCGGGGAACGGACCGTTACGATAGCAAAACTAGAAAATGGTGACCTCCGACCATCTGATCAAACGATTGCAAAGCTAGAAAAAGAACTAGGAATCCACCTTATGGAAGAGATAAAAGCTGTACCTACCGGAACACAGACACGAGCTCAAGGTGGATTTACTCTTGGTGATTTTATAAAAACAGAAAAGTAAGACGCATGAAAAAAAACGACTTCTCAACAGCAGTGAAAGCGCTGAAAGATGGGGAACCGATTATTTATCCAACGGATACACTGTACGCACTCGGTGCAGATATCTACAATGAAACCGCGGTACGAAAAGTATATGATATAAAACGACGCCCCTATTCGGTTCCACTCCCTGTCGCTGTTGGATCGATACCGGCGATAGAAACCATCGCCAATACAAACGAAGCATCTCGGAAAGTCAGTGAAATGTTTTTACCGGGTAATTTAACGATCATCTTGAAAAAAAAACAATCTGTCCCGGATATTGTCACCGGTGGTTCGGATTCGGTTGCGGTACGGGTCCCCAATGACTCTATTGCATTAAAATTACTTTCACAGTATGGTCCTTTGACAATCACTAGTGCGAATATTCATCATATAAAAACTTTAAGCACGATACCCGACATCCTCAGGCAGTTGGAAACCTCAATCCCTGTCTGTCTTGATGACGGAAAACGAGCTGGTACTGCTTCGACGATTGTGGATGTATCTGCCAAAGAGCCACAGATCGTTCGGAAAGGGTCGATTTCAGAAAAAGAAATTATGGATGTGATATCCCATGGATGATATGATTTATGAGAATTACAAACGCGCTGGCAAGATTGCAGCAGATGCTCGGAACTACGGTGTTACTCTCTTAAAACCAGGCGCACGATTTTTAGATGTCGCAACATTGGTCGAAAAGAAAATAACAGAAAATGACGCGGGTCTTGCTTTCCCAGTAAACATCGCATGTAACACCCTTGCTGCTCATTACAGCCCACGCCATGACGATCCGCTCACCTTCAAGAAAGGAGACGTGGTGAAACTTGATGTCGGTGCTCACGTAGAAGGCTATATCGCTGATACCGCGATTACCGTTGAGCTTGAGACACACCTTTACGATACTATGATACAGGCATCCAGTGAAGCGTTAGAAAACGCAATCACGGTTATAAACCCAAAAATCCCTCTGTGCGATGTAGGAAAAACCATCGAAAAAACTATCACATCCTATGGATACAAACCCATCGAAAATCTTATGGGTCACGGATTAGGTCGTTATGAGCTCCACTCAGGATTATCAGTTCCAAACGTGGGGGCGCTAGGTGGCAAAATGCAACCCAAAGACGGGGATGTAGTAGCTATTGAGCCATTTGCAACAAACGGCGCAGGCCACGTCATATCAGGAGCAGGAAGCAATATTTACCTGTGTAAAGATTCAATCAAGGCAAAATTTATTCGGGATAACAAGACTAAAACCATGTTCGATAAAATAAATAAACATTTTGGGACGCTCCCTTTTGCCCAGCGATGGTTCTATGGGTTGTTCCCAAAGGATGATATCGCGATAAAGAAACTATCATTCTTAGGCGTCATGAAACACTACCCACAACTCGTAGAAGCAAAAGGTGGAATGGTAACTCAAAAAGAACATACTGTGATAGTAAGAGAAGATGGTTGTGAGGTGATTACTTGAAAACAGCGAAGAACAATGGAAAGAACGAGACGAAAATCATCCAACTTGAGGAACTAAGCTGGAAGCAACTCGATGCACTCGACCGCACTAAAACCATCGTGTTCATCCCACTGAGCCCCCTGGAGGAACATGGTCCTCACTTGCCCATTGGTACTGATCTTCTTACCGCACGGGATGCTGCAAAAGAGGCGATTCGGCTCGTGAGTAAGAAAAAACCTGATCTTACCCTTATTCTCTTCCCTGCTATCCCCCTTGGGTATTCAAAGATGGCCTCTGACTTTCCAGGCACGGTTTCAACCCAGGTACATACAATCAAGATGATTGTCTCTGATGTGTGCTGCTCCCTTGCAAAATTTGGTTTCAAATATTTTGTTATTTGTACATTCCATATGGATCTCGGACACCTCAAAGGAATCTATGGCGGTATGAATAAAGCGATGAAATTCCATGACATAAAAGTCATCGAACCATGGGGGCCTTATTTTCATCATAAAGAGGTGGAGAAGAGGGAGCCTCAGGTAGGGTTTGACACGAAAAAAGAAGTTCATGCCTGTTTCCGAGAAACATCTCTTATGAATTATCAATATCCGTACCTGGTCGACCCATCCTACAAGAATCTGCAGAGCATTTATCGAGACCTGTATTCACCCCGGGTACTGGGTAAAACCTTTAAAGAAATCGGAATCACCGAAGGATACGTGGGAAGCCCTGCTCGTGCAGATAGTGATTATGGGCGATGGTACTTCTCGCAAATCGTCGAGACATACGCGCAATCAACGTTAGATATGGTGGAGGGAAAAAAACCATCGGAGCTCCCTAAGAAGTCTCAGATGCTTATGCGATCCATGTTTTGGTTAAAATAGGTTTTTTCAGGGTATTTGATGGGCCCCATCACCGTAGTAGCTGAGTTTTGAATGAAACAGCCAATTGTAGAAACCACCAGACCGGATGAGTGCACAGACTTGTTGCACCGTCAATCCAGCTGACAATAAACGGAAGGCTTGTCCTGAGGCTCTGCTGTTTGTCCAAAACACCGTGTTTGAAGACCACCCTACATACACGCTGGCGCCTGCATCAAGAAATACCTGTGCCATCGATACATCATACAGAGCATAACACGTCGCCATGAACACCAGCGAATCAGGGAAAGCCCCCTGCGGATAATACTGTTCGATGAATGCTGGAGTGAACGCAATGAAATCCTGATCACCCACCACGCCTTTCACGATCAGTTTATTTTGATAATCAAATGCGTATTTCTGTTCTGTTTCATTCGTCCAGAGCTCACCGGTTGCGATGACCACGGCATCTGCCTGATGATCACCATCGACATCAAAGTAGCCCGCATGCGTATTCATATAGACGATATCTGCAGACAGATTATTTCTGATAAACGATAGATCAACTGCCTGGTTTGCCAGATATTCGATGGAATAGTCATGTCGTAGCAGAGTGGTTATGATGTTTTTACATTGACGATGGCCATACATCGATTCCGCTGAATTGAGGATCACTGCGGTATTGCCATTCTCAACTCCATAACACTCAGGTAAAAATCGACTTGTGATCTTTAAAGGAGGATTGTTAGCCTTGGAAAAAGGATCCATTATGACCATATATGAGCCATCGATGAATTTCACTGTAATCGAGGTATCTATACGACTTGCATACTCGACTAATGGATGAAGATTGTACAATCTTTCCAACGCTACCAGCGAATCAGCAGATTTGCTACACCTATTCTGCGTGAGTGTAATCAGAGATATCCCCTGCTGGATAATTTCATCGTAATGGATCACCACAGATGGTTTGGATTGCTGTTGAATCACACGCGTTTGACAAGGTACGCTACTAAGAAGAAGGCATAGAAGTAGGAATATTGTAAGAATTTTCGTTCTTTGTCCGTTCCACATGGTCTGTACCTTATCAATTGAACAGAACTCTATATAAATATATCGTGGAAGAAATAAAAAGAGGGAAAAAAAATATTATTTATATGGAATACCCCGGGGGGAAGAGTTCCTGCATGATTTGATCCATGAGCCCGTTCATCACCTCATTTAGGTTAAGACATTGGAAGATACGCAACGTGAAAAGCACCACGATCAGGCCAATAATCAATACGACCGGCAGCATGACAATAGCGGTGATCACACACCCAATGGGATTTGTTGTATTCAACTGTAGTGGGAGCGGGGTATCTATTTGAGCTTCCGAAAGTCTAGGTTCTGCGCTCCGAATCTCATTGATAAAGAGCGAAGGATCGTTTTTCATTTGATTCAGGTGAGATTTAAACTCAGTCATGGTGATACCGTTTTTCTCCAGAAGCGAAATCACCCGTGGGTTCGAACAGATCACTTGGAGGAATTTTGCAAAAAATGCCGGGTTTTGATTGATCAATTTAATCGTTCTATCAATGGTTGCACTCAGTGTCGGTTTTGTAGTAAGGAAAAGATGAGAATTCATTCCTTTCCCAAGATAGAAAGACCGAACGGTTTGCACACTTTCTTTGTGAAGTGACCGTTGGGTGCGAATCGCAAATAGTGGCGATTCTATTTGTTGCGATGATTGTCTGTTGTTAGTTCCAATAACAGAACTAAAAGATGCGAGCACCATCAGAACAGCTGCCGAAATGCTTATGACGAGAATTTTTTTCTTCATGTCTCTTTCCCCATAAAACCTATCTAGCTCCCTGTATTTAATCGTTATTATAGTATAATATCAAGAATCAAGGTAGTGATACAAGGATATCTCTAGGTTTTAAGCAAGTATTAAAGAGGAAAAACTCGGTCGCATATATTTGCCGTTGTGGTTCTGTAGGCTCTGTAAACGTTCCACCCATGACTGCATCGCTGAACGTGTACGAATCCACGACGACAACAAGCTTTCCTACCCCCCCGGTCGTCTTGTTTAAAAACTCAGTTACGCAACCTATGGTTTGGTTTTTGTTATTGTTCAGAATTGGCGTCCCACCAGTAACCGTAAGATAGGGGGCGGTGATGTTACCGATTAGTGAATTGCTCTCGTTTCCAGTTCTATTGAAATACACGTTCTGATCATAGGTATTGGTCGACAGCCACACACCAAAATTACCGATCAACTCATTCGCAGTTGATGCTGTGTTCATGATGCTATCCATGAGCAGGATCCTGCCCCCCTTATCAAGATAGGCCGTCACCATTTGTATATCTGATTCTTCAAATGGTTGTTTCGGGTTGACAATAATGATGATATCACCGTTTGCTGTCGCATCATCAAGTGTTTTTACCAATGAGGGGATACATCCGACCCTCTGCGTCCATACAAAGAAAGTACCATAGTTATTTTTATTGTTACTAAGGGTAGCACTTGGTTTAACAGAGAAAGCGCAAGAAGAATGCTCCTGATCAAAATAGACGTGGATATAATCAGTCTGCGCTATCGGCAGAGGATAAGAAATATTGTTCAGATATGAACATAATGGTGTCACGGTTGAAAACGCAAACAATCCTGCACAGAGGAACATCCAGAGAATCTTTATTTTATTGTCATTCCTCAGAAGAACAATAAGGGCGATAAAAGAAATAATAGCGATGCATAGAAAAACGATATTGAGAGAAGCATATGAATTTGTTCGATTCAGATACGAAACCGCACCAAGGGTGAAAGCAGGATATCCATCGGTAAACATACAGAAACTGGAAAACACGGTGCTATCGGTAAAAGCAACAACCCGCCCATTTCCGTATTTCATGGCAGCGGCTTGTAAGAGGTATCCGTACTCTGAGTCTGGTGAGGCAACCGATTCTCTGAAGAAATTTTCGGTCGCATAAGTACCCGGCTCACTGGTGATCCGGTCACCAATGATGATGTTTTCCATGCGTGCTGATGCAAGCAGCGAGGTTGGCTCCAGGGTACAGGATGTCATAAACTCAAACTGTCTGACCTGCTGCATCACCGGATGACAAAATAAGCGATCCGGCTGGTAGATGGATAAATCCCCGGTCCCCAGTTCATAGGTCGCATCGGTTCTATATCGGATCCCGAACTCTTCAGAGATCTGATTCAGAAACGTATTCATGCCAAACACGTTGGTATGATCACCGATCAAATACAGGCCGCCACCGTTGTCGACGAAATGGGTAATTGTCTGAATCTCCTGCATCGTATAGCTTTCGGTAGGACATTTTAGGATGAGGATATCGTAGGTGCTGAGGAGCCCTTCCGTCAAGGGACTATTCGTGTTCTTCGTAACGTCATAGTAAACGCTCAAATATTGCGCCCAGGAATAATAATTATAGGTCGAAAGCAATCCGTACCATTCAGTATCAAGAGGTCTAATCGTATCCTCCCATTGGCTATGATACTCGTCGATGAGCACGCGACCGTTTTTCATTGTTCCAGGGTCTTGGAAGATAAAGGCGCCGATAAAAGAAAAAACAAGGAGAAATATCATCAGCAGTGCAATCAGATGTTTCTTTGTCAGACCGAACGATGGCACTTGCGCGGCGTCTTCATTCGTTTCTTTGAAAGGAAGCAGTTTCATGAGGAGCAGTGCAAAAGGCAGGAAACTCAGCATCATGAAAAGTGGGTTCCAGAAGATGGAAAGCTCTGCACTAGTGAGATACCCATAGAGAATCGCGATAAATCGAAGGATGATATACACGATACTTGTGAGTAGAAAGATGAGCGTAGTTTTCAGGATCTTTCGTTTTCCGTAGAGTAAAAAAAAGAGAAGAAGCGCTCCAAGGAATAGGTTGAGCCAAAGATAGCACCCTAGTTTTTCCCAGGTGATGGTCACCGGATAAGTCTGTTGAACCGTTTGAACAAATACGATGCCATTATTTGTCGATGCGTGCAATCCTAGGAAGTTTGCCACCCACGAAACCACCGTTGAGAAGGCGTCGATACGATGTCCATGGGAAATAAAGGTCACATACAAGGGAAATACCGCGGTTTGAACGACGAGGATGACTCCTGCAAGTGCAATACCCAAGGGAATCGCTTGTGCGATCTTCACTTTATAGAAAATGACGGATAACAACAGTCCAATGGCGAGAACCACCAACCCAAGGTTATATGGATAGGGGACGAGGATGAGTGCAGGGACCAAGGGAATGAGAAGAAGAACATATGTTAGGTCAAGGTGTTTGGGGACAATACGCCATACCCCACCGATAGTACAGAGTATTCCGAGTGCTAAAAAGAGCGTCCCTATGACTACATCTGGTATGGTGAACTGGGGGATGAAGAACAGCCAACACGCTGAAAGAAACAGCAGACCGAGCCAGAGGAGTCGCTTCATCGCACATCCTCCATAGGTTGTAATTCATTAAGGAGGTATTTTAGGAAAAGGATGTTACCAGGCCAGTAGTCGTAAATAGATTCTATGTTTTTATCAAGCAGGTACTGGCTATCACCAATCACAAGCAGACCGCCAGCCCCGTGTTTTTCAAAAACGACAAGATGGAATGTATAGTTATCCCAGGTGAAGTTGTAGTAGGAGGTCGTCTGATTTTCCTGAATCGACAGGGGCCAGCTATCAACAAATCGTGGTTCGTTTTGATAAAATGTCAGATTGCCTTCTACATAAGGGACCGGACCTAAGGGTGTGGGTCTTACGTCGACATCGAATGCTTGGAGAAGCGGGAGTGATGCATCCTTATCTTCGTAACCGGTGGCAAGAATGACAAACCCGCCGTTTCTCATATATTGTTGAAGAAACATGACTTCCACTGGTGTGAAGGATGAGGTTGGTGCGATAAAGACAAGTATTTTACTGGCTGAGATTTTTTCCTCAGAGTATTGTCGCAGAAGAATGGGGAGGTAGTTGTTTCGTTGGAGGTTTACGATGAGACCATTGACTGATGTATCGGTGAATGATTCAAGGGCAAATCGTTCGCCATGTGATGCATCGACCAAGACGATGTTTCCATTCATTTGAATAGTATTGCTGCTGATCAGGAGAGGATTTAGTGAGGTTGTCATGAGCAGCGAGAAGCATAGGACAATTGGAAACAGTGCAAAGGAAATTGTTTTGTATTTGGAAAGACGATAGATCAGTGCAGCACCAATAAGGAACAACAGAGAAATTCCTATCTGCAGAGCGCTGGTTGTCGCGGTTTGTTTATTTGCCAGCCATGTAAACGTACTTTGAACGAACAGATATGAAAACGGCAGCGCAGGGTTTTGAAACGAGGACGTATCACCGAACACAAGAACTTTTCCTGAACCATAATAAGCGCCTGCGACAAGAATGACATCCCCGAGCTGCTCACCTTTATTGTATTCGTAATCACCAAGATAAGCGATGTCCCCGTTGGTCCTATTGCCAGAATCTGAAAGAGCAGAAGATCCGATGACTATGGGAAAGGAGGTAGGGGAGACATCCAATGAAGCGCCGACTCCATACTGAAGCTCATCAAAGCTGGTGAGTGGTGTGGTGATCGGATGATACAGAAGATGGGTGCAGGTGAGCCATTTAAAATTATCATCAAGGGGGAGCGCTGCGTCGAAACGGAAAGAAATTCCAACAGGAGTGAGCATCTCGTTCAACGGACCTTGAATGCCACCGACGTTCGTATGGTCTCCGATGACCAGGAGAGAACCTCCTCTGCTGACGTATTCCCAGATGACTGCTTGTTCCTCTTTTGAAAAGGAGACATTAAGGTTGGAGACGACAAAAACAGTAGCCCCGTCGAGCATCGTTTTTGTGATTTTTTCTGTTTCAATTATCGTGGTGTAGTCGGTGAGATTCAAGTATCTGGTGATATTCTGATCAGGTAACTGAATCGAACTAAGAAATTGGGTTCTGTTCTGGACGATGATTTCTGTCTCATACCCTAGTGTTGTGAGATAGACAGGCCAGAGGCCGAACATGCCGACAGCATCCTTTCCATATTTACCATATTCCGGGGCATCCCAGGTGCCCAGCATGTGATCGCCATAAAAAATTATCTTCTGTTGATCTCCTGATGAAGCTCCGGTGTTCACAAAGCTCGTCAATACGGTTGTGGACAGGAACAACAGGACAGCAGCCCAGACTGCACCGTTTTTCAGGAGTTGTTTCATATGACTTTTTTGAGGCAATACCTGTGGTGATGTTTCGTTGACTCGATAGCGAAGCAGGATTCCTAACACGGGAATCAGACAGAAAAGGAAGAAAAGCGGGTGGAGGCTGATCGTGTCGTTTTTTGATTCAAACGACATTAAATCAAGCAATATAAGATAGAAAAACCAAATGAAAAATAATCCGGCTATGCTTATACCGTACCATACCAAATCTTTTCGTGTTTTCCTGAAAGTGAGGAAAAAAACACTGATGATGAAAATTAGGGATATAAACAGTATCCCAAGTCCGCTTGCGGTAGGCCCAAGAGCTAAAGGCGTTCCTGTTACGATGCCGATAGCATGCGATACCAGCAGGGAGCTTTGCTGATAAAGATACCATGCGAAAGGAATGGTTTCCAAAAGAAGGTATACCAGTCCACACCCAAAGGATGCAACTGCTAAAAGTCGGAGTTCTTTTCGCCTCTGGTCAAGAGCCTCAAGGGAGAGATCAAGACCGCAGATGAGCAGTGGGATGCTAGAAATCCAGAGCATCTGAGTCTTTGAAAAGATGAGGAGAAGGAATGCACATAGAAGGAGAACGATTCCTATCACCAGTTTAACAAGATGAGGGTTTTTTTTCGTAAGATTGCGGACAGTATGCTCGAGGGGAAGATTCAGGAGTAATATTCCAAGTAAAAGAAAGATGGTGATGAGATGGAATACAGAAGCAGAAGCAATGCCAAGGTTTGCAGAAAGCAAGTTGAGCACAAGAAGTGTACATATGACAGTCACACAGGTTATCGTTGCTGAAAGGAGTGTGCGTGTGTTAGGGATTCCATTCATAGATTCATATAAGGGAACTGGTGTTTTCATATAACTTTAATGGTTTTCTATTGAGAAATCCCCTAGTTGGAACGATATGCGTCTTCTTTTTTCATTTTGTTATTTTGTCAGGTTAATTTTATATATGTTCATTGGCAACAAGTAACATGATAGGAGAAGATGATATCTCTTGTCATAAAGAGGTGAAAGAGAGATGATGTATGAGCACAACGAACCAAATGAAGTCATTGAGTTCTGCCTAAAACACGATCTGATCAAAAAGACAGATCAAGGATATATCATCAAGAGAGAATTTTTCGAACTCCTTGATTATTTCAATATCTAGAGGCGAACAAAACATGTTAACCCAACAACAAAAGGAACAGATATTAAAATTCCTCGCATCTACAGCACAAAAGAATAATTTGGTAAAAGAAATCACAAAAAAAGAATAAGTGACCGTCATCAAATCTTTTTATAATTTTTTGAATTTTTCTTTTTTTTCCTTAGAAAAAAATCAATTCTACGAGTGTCCGGAAAAGAAAAATATAAAACCTTCTTTTTGTTATCTTGTTACAACGAGGATGCAAACGTTATGAAAAAACAAGAAAATATTTTTGTTTCACTCCAACTTGATAAAGACATAACATCTGGAGAGTTAGTATTAAACATTCAGTTTGATCGAAACGCCCCGAACTTTTTTACCAATAAAAATACAATCTCCTGGTGCCCCACAAACGAAGAACTCGATTTTATCAACGAAGCATTCGGGATGCTTTCCAAAAGAAAACATCAGAAACATGACCACATGGATGACTCAAACCTTCATGAATCAGATTTAGATCCCATTCGCGAAGCTGATGAGAGAGAAATCCTTGATCGAGTCTTTGAGAAAAAAAGACCGAGTTTGAACCAATAATGGATTTATAACCGCTCGAGCAACGCACCGATCATCAGTGGAAGTAAAACCGTCGCATCACCTTCTATGGTCACGTTATCTGCTTTTTCCGCTATTTTCCCCCAGGAGATCGCTTCTCGTGTTTGTGCACCAGATAGACTCCCGTCATGTTCCACAGCTGTCGTGACATACACCGCGTGGGAAAGACCATTGCAGTACTGGTTCCACCAGATGACATGATGTTTTGATATCCCGCCCCCGATGATGAACGCACCTGTTTTTTTTGCGCTAAAAACGATATCGGAAAGGTCCTGTTCATCTTTGAAAAGGTCAACCGTGAGGTCGCGGTGCTCTTGATAAAACATCCAGAGCTGAGAACCGAATGCCCCATCGGTAATGCCGGGAACAAACAGAGGGATCTTGTTTTTCCATGCCCAGTACATAATTGAGTCTTTACCGTTTTTTTCTTTTTCGAGTCGTTTACCGAATTCCCAGACAAGATCCTTGGTAGACCATTTTTTTTTATCCAAATAGAGTTCAGCAAGGATCGGTTGTATCTTTTTTTCAAGGATAGTGCCGTAACATTCCAGGGGAATGAAGATATTTCCCAGGCGGTTTATTCCTTGCCGATGCAGCTCTTTGTCATCGGCCATGAACGACCCATGGTAATAGTCTTTCCAGATCCGCGCAAGATCATGATCCAAGGTCCCGGTGGTCGTAATGACGACATCGAACAGTTTTTGCTTCAGCAGTTCCTTGATAACCCCGCGAGTCCCTGTTGAAATAATACAAGCAGGAAACGACAAGAACTTTACGCAATCCTTTTCTTTAACCATTTTTTCGAGAATGTCGACACCGTCTGCAACCTTTTTTGCAGAAAAACCCCCGGAGTTATACAATTCTTTGACCAAATGGTTTGTGGTCATATTTTTTTTAAACGAAATATCTCGAACAGGTTGTTTCTTCATGTCCTTACCTCTATGTAACGACGATTGCCCCATATCCGACACAGGAGGAATCTGGATGGACCTCATACGACGTCCCATATTTTAAGAGTTCTACAGTGCGCGCACCAATCTTTTTTGCTGCAAGAAGCATTGCTGCGACCGGACCATAGCCACACATCGTGATATTGTGCGTCTCTACGGTTTCGATAAGTTTCCTTGGATCCAAACCAAGAATATCTTTTATCACAAGCGCATCTTGTTTTTCCGCGTACTCATCGACACGCATACCTTGAGGCGGCATGCTGTGATAGTTAAATCCGGCATGGGAAAAATCACTACTGGCAATGAGAACGATTCTCTTTTTTGAATTCTGGACTACCTTTGCAAGAATAGCTCCAACATCCTGTACGGTTTCATAATCCTGCATCATCATACACACCGGGACAAGCTCAAACTTACGACCCTGTGCAATAAATTGTAAAAACGGAAGCTGAACCTCGATACTATGCTCATAGGTATGAGCAGATGCATCCTGATCGACGATACCGGTAGCAAGAAACTTTGCAAGGGGTTCATCAATATCGACAGCCCCAAGCGGTGTTTTCCAGGCACCTTCAGTCATCACCGAGACTCCAGAACCCATCCCGGTATGGTTCGGCCCAAGGATAATGAAGGTGTCAGCAAATCCCTGCTCAGCAAGGCGGCCATACGCATGAGATGCAATCGCTCCTGAATAGACGAACCCAGCATGAGGAACCACCAAGCCTTTCAGGGTACCCCCAGCTTTTTTTATAACAGG
>DQIQ01000125.1 GCA_003942085.1 Thermoplasmata archaeon
GTATGCAGAGTTGTCACGTAAGAGAATCAAAAGGGTCAAGACGAACCTCTTTTGCATTGTTTTTTATCTCCTGCATGATTCCTCTGCCTCCCGCGCCGGAGAATCGATGGAGGAGTAGTAACGCATGTTGAATGACCTGATGGAAAAAAGAAAGAAAATTCTTGTTGAATCTGAAGAACACAAAAACCGCCGCAACGAACTCAATACCGCTGCCAGCAAGTTCGCCCGTGAACGTAATACTCTGAACAATCAGACACGGGAGTTTGTGGAAGAGGCACAAAAGAACAAAGATCTCCGGGATAAATACAACCAGGATGTCCTTGACTTAAAAGCGCAGCGCAATGAGTTAAATGACAAAGCAAATGTCCTTTTTGAAGAGATCGAAGGATTCAAAAAAGAGCACGGTACGCTTAAGAACCGTGGTGTGAAGGAACTCCAGAAACAGATTGAATTCATGGAGTACCGGCAGCAGACCGAAGTCTTCACAACTGATAAAGAGCGGGAACTCATTGAAAAGATCAAGCAGATGATGGCCCAGGTTCGGGAGCAGGAAGCCGAGCTCGAGCAGAACAAGGATATGCGCGCGAAGATAACAGAAGCTCGCGATTTTCGAAAACTAGCATCTGATCTTCATGCAAAGGTTACTGAGTTTGCCGAACTTGCACAGAAACACCACGATCTCATGGTTGAATCCTACAGAAAAGCAGACAAATCACGTGAAGCAGCGGATACTGCACACAAAAGTTTTGTCGAGGCTCAGGAATCTGCAGATTCCGAACATAAATTCTTTATCGCCTGCCAGAAAGAACTTCGTGATTACGACAAGGTAATTTCCGGCCTCCGTAAGAAGACAAAGAAGGTTAAGGTTACAAAAGAACAAAAAGCTGTACGCAAAGAAGCAGAGAGTCTCTTTAAGAACTTCAGGGCAGGAGAAAAACTCACTACCGATGATATATTGCTCCTCCAGCGCTCAAAACTTATCTGATCCTTTTTTTTTTTACCGTCAGTAATAATTTAATAGGTTCACCGCAATTTTATACTAATAATGACGTTGGGTCGTACACTAGTACTCAGTGTTGATCGGGATGATGATATTGGGTGGAAGGCAAAAGTTGAAAGCCCGGCCATCGGTCGTGCAGCCTGCCTGAAGGCTGCAAATACATTAGCTCTGGCAGACCCTGAGGATTCTGACGTCAATGCAATATTTTCAGCAGTCAAGATCTACGACGAGCTGACTGAGAAAGGGGAGGAGACTGCAATAGCGGTGATCGCTGGCAACCATCTGCATATGATTGAAGGAGATCGTAGGATCGCAACCTCCCTTGAACAGGTAATCAAAGAGACTCAGGCAACGAATTGCATTCTTGTAACTGATGGTGCAGAAGACGAGTATGTGATTCCCATCATCCAGTCCCAGATTCCGGTTTCAAGCATCCGCAGGGTCATAGTAAACCAGATGCCCAATCTTGAAGGCACCTATTATATTCTTAAAAAATTTCTCGATGACCCGAAAATCTCCCGAATGATATTTATCCCCCTCGGCCTGGCAATGCTCCTGTATGCGATCGCATACCTGCTGGATGCCCCGGGAATTGCAACGATTATTGTTGTGGGTGTAATCGGAGGGTACCTGCTGTATAAGGGATTCGGGTTTGATGAGATTGTTCACAGTATCATCGATGCTCTCCGATTATCACTCTCACGAGGGCGATTTTCGTTTGTAACCTATACTACAACTATTCTTCTTATTATCATTGGATTCACGGTAGGTTTTATTAATGTACTGAAATTTTACTCTTCTGACGCTAGTTTAGGACTTCTTCTTTACCTGATGACCTTTATTTATGGTTCAATTGAATGGTTTATCATTGCCGGACTTGTAACATCCGTTGGTGTTATCATAGATGTTTACGCAAATGAACGAGAGGCACTTGGAAAGGTGATAGTCTTTCCCTTTTTTGTCATTGCCGTCGGTTTCATCCTCTATGCTGCCAGCGTTTATATCATCTCGGTTAGTGGTGTTCCCGATTTTCCCCTCACACCGGATGAATCAGCGAAAAATATTCTTTATTCTACCATTATAGGAGTTATTTCTGCGATCATCGGTGTTATCACCCAGTTTTTTGTCAATAGAAAGATGGCGGAACTTCGTAAGCAGGAAATAATTGAAGTCATATAAAAAAATT
>DQIQ01000126.1 GCA_003942085.1 Thermoplasmata archaeon
TTCATATGTACATCATATCCCTGAAGAATGCCCCGAATTTCTCTCCCACCTTTGAGAGATACAATCACGGGTTGCCGGTTCAGCACCTGATCCAAAATATCCAACGGCCTTTTGGTCATAATAATACCCTGCTACCATCGCTCTGGAGTAATATATGTGTGTGAGCGGTTTACTTAAACATACCGTAGATCCCCATCAGCCAAAAAATTTTCTGATTATTTAAAATCATGGTAAAGATACTTGTTCACAAAAGATTGTAAACCATTTTCCGATGCAAATTTTTTTCAAGCGAGAGAGACGAATGTAGGAACTAAGAACAATGAAAAAAATAGTTGTAAAAAAACGCCATTCCATCCGGAAGAGCCAGGCGCAGGATATCCTGTCACGCCTTTCCGAGCAGATAGGACCATCAGCAAAATTTTTTCATGCGGATATGATTGAGGTACTTGAAACCAATGCCAATGTGTCACTGTTCATGGTCAATAAAAAAATGTCCCTTATGGATAATGGTTCCTGGGTATTTCCAACATTAAGAGGTGCTATCCTGTTCCCCTTTCCTGAGCGCAGGGTTGTAGTAGATGCTGGCGCAATTCCCTATGTGGTCAATGGGGCAGATGTCATGCGTCCCGGAATCGTTTCAATATCAGATGATGTAAAAGCCGATTCTCCTGTCCAGATTGTTGATGAGCGGCACGGTAAGCCACTGGCTATCGGAATTGCACTCTTTGACGCGCCCGATATGCGTGCCAAAACTCAAGGGAAGATGTGTAAAAATTTCCATCACGTCAGCGATGAGATATGGAATATTGAAATCTGATAGTAAAAAAAGTCAGGATTAATTCTGCGGGAAATCGGTTATTTTACGTGTTTTTTTCTACAAAAGCCCTGATAGGTGCTTTCAAATAGATACTATTAAATAAGTTTCATCATACAATTTTTTTATGGTTAAAATCATAGATACCCTTCTTGGAAAGAGTTCCACACATTCGGATGACGATTATATGGAGCTCGATCTGGCCTCCTATGAAGAACATGGGGGTGCAGCACCGGCACTCCTCGTAAAGATCGCCACGATAACCGATCTCAAGGATACACCCCGCGTTAAAGACGAAGTATACAGTGGAAACATTGTAATCGTCGACATCTCCCGGCTCAAGATGGACAAGATATCCTATGAGCGAGTCTTAAAAGACTTAAAAGAAGTGGCAAAGGATGTCAACGGGGACATCATTGGCCTTGGAGACCAGAGGTATGTCGTGCTCACACCAATGTCGGTAAAAATCTCCCGCGACAAGATTGGTGGAGCTTAACGTTGCGTACGGTCGTTCCGGGTCCATGCCCAACGTGTAATACCGAGATAGAATACCTATATACAACAGAAAATATTCCCTATTTTTCTGATATCTTAATTATTTCTGCGATCTGTCCTTCCTGTGGCTACCGTTTTGTCGATACTCAGTTGCTCAAACACGGTGAGCCGGTACGCTATGTCTTCCGGACTGCAACGCAAGAAGACCTCTCAGTCAGGGTGGTGCGAAGCATGACTGCCTCGATCGAAATCCCGGAACTTGGGGTGCGGATCGATCCCGGCCCCACCTGCCAGGGTTTTGTATCCAATATTGAAGGAGTGCTGGATCGAATTGAACATGCTATAAGATCTGCAATAATCGACGGGGATGCAGGAGAGAGGGAGAACGCCCGGCTTTTGCTGGAGAAGATAGCCTGTGTAAAATGCGGTAAACTGCCGTTGACGTTTATTCTTGAAGATCCCCATGGCAACAGTGCAATCATTTCTGACAGTGCAGAGCGGAGTACCTATAGTATTGAGCCGGCACCGTACGATTGAATTAGTCTCCTTTTCTTAATTTTGACAGGATTATCACTTGTAAAACACAATTCGTTCGGGCTTTTTTTAAATGTCAACCGATTAAACGATCTCAAGATCTCCCAGAAAAGCACCTGGTTCTTTGATAACTTTTCCGACAACCTGTGCACCGTTCACCATCTGCAGCACAGAAACAACACTCTTTTTTGGCACTACAAAGGCAAATCCCATACCCATATTGAAGGTGCGGTACATCTCATTTTGAGTGATGTCCCCGGCTTTTTGAATCCAGGAGAATATCTGCGGGGGTTTTATGGGTGCATCGAACAGGAACCCATATTCGCTGAGCCGTCT
>DQIQ01000041.1 GCA_003942085.1 Thermoplasmata archaeon
GATACCACACCGACCGCGTATTACGATGATCCGAACGCCTTTGGAACGGTTGATGATACGACGCAATACCTCGTTGATGATTGGAATGCGTATCTTGCAACGTACGGTAAAACACCTGCTCAGTACGCTGTTCCTGCAGACCCAATTCAAGCGGCTGCTGATATCGCAACGCACAACTGGGCCTCTTCACAGACTGCTGTTGTCGCAGTAGATGGCAGTGGTTTTGAGGACACCGTAAAAACTGTTCTGAAGAAAACAGCGACCTTGAAACGACAGGCCAGCGTTGAAACAATTGCCGGTGATAGTACAAAAATAAGAAACATCGGAGGCGCAGCTGGATACCCAATGTTCCTTGGACCTAAATGGTGCGCTCTGAATGTGAGCATGTTTGGAACCGGTGGTGCAACACCGACTATCGGTGCGATTCTTCCCTTGTATATGACGATGGCGCAGGATTGGTGGCCCAGCCCCTATGATGCCGAAGGCCCAAAAACCGATATGTATTATCCTGTTAACAAGGCAGGTATCTGGGTTGCTGGCAGTGATATCGTCGCTTCAACCTGGACCATGAAGATTACGAAATATGCTGGTGAGCGATATCGATTTAAGGTGACAGGCGCAGACTCGGTCATCAATGCTAAACTCACGACGACTGAAGCATCCGATCTTTTAGTGTTCCTAATCGACCCACAGGGGAATCTTAGAGCACCGACAATAGGTGCTTGGAACGGACCGGTCAACCCAATCCATGTTTGGAATGGACTAGAAAACCCACCGATTAACCCATGGAGAAACTGGCATCCAGCCCCACACACAGAATACTCCGCTGAAGTGCTTCACCCAGAGACCGGCACATGGACCGCTATCGTTGTCCCACGTGATGCGAATGGATCGAATGTGAAATTCACACTCACCGTTGATGTGAGAACCGTAAGTACAGACCGCGCTGATGCAACCATTTCAGCAGCGAACGCTGCAGTGATCGCCTCTTTGAATCATTTCCCGTTGCTCTACGTTACGAAAGATAGCATACCCGCAGCAACAGCTGCTGCATTCACAACGCTAGGAGTAACCAAGGTTATTTTTGTAGAACGCAATGGAATCGGCTCTGCAGTAACCGGACTTCCGACGATTCAAAAGGATTTGAAAACCATGCAGGAAATTGTTGATGAGATCAAGAGTTACCCTGCCTCTGAAAACTATGTCACTGTCACGTCAACCAAAACCGGAGATGGTTTCTTTGCTCCAGCAGCGATGCTAGCTGCTTACCATGGCTCACCAGTCATCCGAGTCGAGGATGCACCAAATGGTGACCCGGCTACAGTCGCACAACGTATCCATACCTGGCAACGTTGGGACGGAGATTTCTACCACGGTTCTCGTTCCACAGGGCATCTACCCCAAGCAACAGCAACTGTTGAACAGAATAAACTCAAAGTATATCTGACGTTGGTAAAATTCTTCCTTGGCGCAAATGTTACTGTGCCAACCTACGGTCTTGATGCAAAGCGATACTGGAACGAAGAGATGGTTACTAAATTCTATGATTATATAGATGCCTTAAAACTTGACAAAGTTGGACAGCAAGAAGGATATGTGACGGTTGCACCACGAGATGATATCACCCTTGAGCTCCACTCCGCACTTATGGGGAACAACTCCTACGCCGGTGATATTCCTGGAGACACCCCTGCCTATACGAACGACATTGTGATAAGAAATGTACTCTATCCTGCATTGATATACGCCAACACGAATCGAGACATCACCACGAGTCAGTTGATGAACTATCCTGATGGTGGCTCCTGGAAGACTAACGATGGGAAAACCACGCCCTCATTTTCCAGCCGAGACGTAAAGAATTCCTTCAGCTCGCATCTCAGAACCTACGAAGGACACTGTCTCTGGGTTGCTCACCTCGAACGAATGAACGAAGGTGCCAGCGTGATGTATTACTCAGGACATGGTACCGGTGGAAGTGGTATCTCAGGCCAATACGTACAAACAGATGATTGTAACTATCCGGATCAGATCTGGTGGGACGCATGGCGTGGATATATGTTTGACAACTGGAAGACATCTCGAGACAATGGTATGGTCTGGTATAACGCAGAACCACCAACACTCTACGACATCATCCAGTATAAATGGGTTGACCAACTTATGGGAAACCTCCACAGCCAAGCAGACTTCTACATGTCATGTACAAGTGCCGATGGTGACATGCCGATGATCTACCTTGATCATGGTGCGGTCTGTATGTATGGGAACGCAGGAACTGGATTGTGCCCAGAAGCAGACTTGCAGGATGACATGTTCTTCAGAGATGTTATGATAAAAGGTGACCCAATTGGTCCTGCCTTCTCAAAACAAGTCTGGCTCCACTACAGAGACTTCACAACCCTCGACCCGACCTCTATGTATGGGTCGTCATCTATGCAAGTCACGACCATCCAGTGCATCTACGGTGACCCCAACCTCATCGTCTATAGCCCTGAGTGGCACTCACCAGTGCCCGTAGATGCATAATTGCATCTACCCCCTTTTTCTCTTTTTTTTATTTTTTTTAACCTTTTTTTTAAAAAACAATTTGTTTGTTTATTGATTTAATGTTGAAGAAAAAAAGAAGAAAGAGTATTTTCACTGACGCTGTTTCTTGAACTTGTACCCGTAATAAATAGCACCGGTATGTCCGTCTTGTTGGATCTTCCTAAAGGTGCTTTCGACCTTCATACCGATTTTAACTTCGTCTAACGGGCAGTCGACAATCTGCGCGGTGATTTGAGGGCCTTCCTCAAGTTTAATGATTGCTATCGGATACGGTGTTTGTTCTTCGAAATCCTCAGGACCGACATGGATAATGGTGTAGGTCACCACTTCTCCTTTCCCTGCAAGCTTTGTCTCCTTCATTTTTCCGATGCTTTTTCGTCGGCAGTACGGGCAGGATTCTCGCGGTGGGAAGAAGACTGTGTCGCAAGTCCCACATTTGTTGCCGATGAAGTTGTATCGTTGAGGGATTTCCCTCCAGAATCGTGCAACACCTTCTTTCATGGTCACATCGCCTCCATGATATGAATGACACAGGTTGCTCCAGAGCCACCCACGTTATGGGCAAGGCCTATCTTTGCGTCTTTCACCTGTCGTTTCCCTGCTTCACCTCGTAGTTGCGTGGTGAGCTCAACGATCTGGGCAACCCCTGTTGCTCCGACAGGATGTCCTTTTGCTTTGAGACCTCCGCTGGTATTGACTGGTAAGGAGCCATCTAAGGTGGTGATCTTATTGTCGATCGCTTTTCCACCTTTTCCTTTTTCGACAAACCCAAGGTCTTCGATCGCGCAGATCTCTGCAATGGTGAAACAATCATGCACCTCGGCAAAGTCAATGTCTTTTGGAGTGAGGTTTGCTTGTTTATAGGCTTTTTTTGCAGCGTAGACGGTCGCATCGAGTGTGCATATATCTCGACGTCCATGCAAAGCTAGAGTGTCTGATGCTTGGCCTGAGCCGATAATCTTGATTGGTTTTTCTGTGTATTTCTTTGCTTTTTCCGCTGCGCAAAGGACAAGGGATGCTGCACCATCACTTACCGGGGAGCAGTCCATGAGACCAAGTGGCCAGGCGACAGTTGTCGCTCGTAAAACAGATTCTAGTGATATAGGGGATTGGTACTGAGCGTAAGGGTTGAACACGCCGTTCGCATGGTTTTTTACCGCGACCTGCGCGAGTTGTTCTTTGGTTGTCCCATATTCATGCATGTGTCTTGTCGCGATCATTGCGTAGATGCCAGGGAAGGTTGCACCAAAAAATGCTTCCCATTCCTGATCTGATGCGGTCGCAAGGATTTCTGTTGCTGCGGTGCCGCCAACATCATTCATCTTTTCTATGCCGCCAACAACGACGATATCATTTATCCCTGAGGCTATGGAGAGATATCCTTCGCGGACTGCAAGGCCTCCAGATGCACAGGCTCCTTCAACGCGGGTAGCTGGGATGTGAAGCTGTGAAAACCCTGAGACTTCAGCAACAAGCGCGCCGACATGTTCCTGATCCACGAATCGTCCAGAGCTCATGGATCCTACATACAGAGCATCGATGTCTTTTCCTTCGATTTTTGCATCAAGGATTGCTTTTGACCCTGCTTCTGCGATTAGCTGTCTGAAAGACTGATCCCAAAGTTCACCAAATTTCGTTAATCCTACTCCAATAACAGCAACGTCTCTCATGTCTCTTCACTCCCAAAACAACAGGTTTGTCATTTTTGAGTATTGTCCATAATCAACATATTCCTTATCAGCGACGAGTTGTGCGATGGTCGGTGCTTTCTGTCGTGCAAGTTTTGTGATTTGATCAGTGACCGTCATATCGAAGCCGTCGCTTCCTGCACCTGATCCATAACTGGTCATGAAAATCCTATCCCCGGGTTTTGCGACGTCTAAAACCGACGCAAGACCGATCATCGATGCGCCAGAATAGGTATTGCCGATGTAGGGGACCATAAGTCCTTGTTTTACCTGGTCAGGAGAAAATCCTAGTTTCCTTGCAACGTTGACAGGGAATTTCCCGTTTGGCTGATGAAAAATCGCATAGGTATAGTCCTGTGGTTTTGTTCCTGCTTTCTCCATGAGATTTGTCGCGCAGTTCGTGATATGTTTGAAATAGGCAGGCTCCCCGGTGAATCGTCCTCCATGAGAAGGATATTTCATTTCAGCACGTCGCCAGAAATCCGGGGTGTCGGTCGTGTAGGAAAGGGTATGGTTTATCGTGGTGATGACTTTTGTTTTTCCGATGATAAATGCAGCACCACCTGCTGACGCGGAATATTCCAGGGCATCCCCTGGTGCGGCTTGTGAGGTATCAGCACCGATGGCTACGCCGTATTCGATCATCCCTGCTTTTACAAACCCAAAACAGGTCTGTATAGCAGCTGTTCCTGCTTTGCAGGCGAACTCGTAATCAGCGACCATGAGGTCTGGCGTCGCGCCAATTGCTTCTCCCACGATGGTTCCCGTGGGTTTTACTGCGTAGGGATGTGATTCACTGCCGACAAAAATAGCACCGATTTCAGAAGGGTTTATTGTGCATCGTTTCAATGCTGCCCGTATCGCTTCAACACTAATCGTTGCGGTGTCCTGATCAACCGAGGGAACTGATTTTTCGAAAATCCCTAGACCTCGACTGATTGCTGGTCCGTCTTTTCCCCAGACTGCGGCGATCACTTCTGCTTTGATACGGAAGCGAGGTATATGGCCTCCATAACTCACAATGCCTATTTGCTCCATAGTAAACCCAATATGAGGCAAAACAAAAAAGACTACTTAAAAGTGCCGATTGATATTCGACAATTGCCGTAGTTTTACATTTAACCTGAGAGCGTGATCTTTTTCCCGCCTTTTAAAGCCTCGACTGATTGTTCTGCTACTTTTTCAAGTTTGTCGTTATCCATCAATTCTTTGCGTGCCTTCAGGTTCTGGTTCCGGAGGATCTCTTTATTTTCCTGGAATTGTTGCATCCGTTCTTTTTTAACCGAGACAATTTTTGTTCTCATCTCCAAGGCTTTTTCATGATTGCTCTGGGCTTCTTCTCTAATCTCAATATATTTTTTATGTTTTTTATTTGCTTCACCAATCAATGTTGCGATTTCATTGACAAGTTTTTTGTATTCTTGGTGTTTTTGTTGGCTTTCATCGTAATATTTTTGGACTTTTTCATGTTCAGCATCCGCTTTTTTAAACAGTTCAGTGATGCCTTTATCGGTGTCTGAGAGGTCTACTTCGATGAGTTGTTGTTTCTCCATTTGTTTTTTGACTTCATTATATTCTCTACGTTTTTGTTTTATCCGATCAATGAGTTTATTTTCTTTCCTGGTGTCTAAAATAGTGGTTTCTTGTTCGTATTCCATCATTTGAATGTCTGCCTTGATTTCCTCGACGCGGAGGGGCAGATTTTTTACAACGTCTCCTTTTTTCTTCCGTTTGGCGTCTATGAGCTCTTTGGCTTGCTGTTGATAGAGATTTCTTTTTTCCTTGTGCTCCTTCATCTTTATGACGAGTTTTTCTCGTTCTTTCTTGAATTTCTCCATATCGTCTTTGAGTTCGTTGCGTTTCTCGTTGAGCATGTCTCGTTCTTCACGGAATTGCTTTGCTACTTGGTTGAGCTCGTTACGTTTTGCAACAAGACTTTGATATTTCTTCTCTGCATTTTTCAGTTGTTCGAGGTCTTCCTTCTTTGTAGTTTCTTTATCGATCACAAGAGACACCCTTTTTCCAATACCGAATTATTCTCCTATTATAAGCTTTACTGCTGCTCTTTCAGTCTGATCCGTACCTGATTTTTGCCTTTTTCCGCTAACCAGGGCATCTGGATATCAGCAATGCTTCCAGCGGGAATAGTGACTTCCACCATGTTCTTTTGTTTTCCGTTCAGGTAGAAAAAGACTTTTACGTTTCGTGCTGCAACCGTCCCGTTATTTGAGATACTGCAGAAAGTCGTGACCTTCTCGCCTGGGGTAAATACAGTCGGCCAGTGCGAGATGTTATGAAGCTGAAGGAGTGTTTTTCCTTCTTTAATCATAGTGAGAAGTGCGACGGATTCTTTCTTCTTCTTCCGAGTTTTTTTTGCATAGACCGTGACCTGTGTCCAATCCTTTGATATAGTATTTTCTGTTGGTGTGACAGTGACCTGGACTGCTTTTGATTGTCTGCCTTCAATGGTGGTTGCAGTAGGTTCTAGAGTAATTATCCATTTTGATGATGGACCTGTTTGTTCTACTCCGATTTCGTATGATTGTGTTTTCCTAAGGGGGTTTTTAAGTGTTAGCTCAAAGCGTGCCGCCTCTGTTGCTTCTATTTCTTTAATGCGGTCTATGCAGATGATTTTAACAGGTTTTGTGGTAAACACGAAAGCAAGAATGATGAACAGGAATAAAATGATTACCGTCAATATGCTGACAAGGACGATTGCGCCACCCTCGGAGCCGAACATGTCGTTGAGACCAAGGGATTCTGCAACAGAATTGAAAAAGGTATAAATTTCTTCAAAGAAACCCCCACCCATGACGTTGACTGTAATGCTGATGGTAGCCGAGATGTCCTGGTTTGTGTCTGAGGTGACAGTGATGGTGATAACATCCGCGGATTCGGTGGTGTTCTTCGGAACTTCAATGAGGACCTTGGCATCATCGGCATCGGTACTTGCCCCTATTCCGAGATTTCTTATGGTTTCTTGTGGGATGAGCGGCCAATGGTTCTTTGATGTCGCGGTGATTGAGTAGCTGTCGACATCATCGATAGCACCGGTATTGTTATTTTTAATAACAAAATAGAAGAAACGGTTTTCTCCTTTGCTAATATTGATGCTATTTGAATATCCCAGTATTTCTACCATGTAGCGGATAGAATCTGAAGACACTTCAGCGGAGATTTCTCGACGAGAAATTCCTGTGTTTCCTAGAACTTCGATAATTTGGTTAATGGTGTTTCCATACGCTTCCTTAAGATCATTTTTCGATTTTACTGTCACCATAAGAGAAGTCATGCTATCTGCAGATACGGTCGTCGACTCAGGAACAATGATTTCCCAATCACCGAACTTTGCTCGTTCGATTGTGCTGATCTGCAAGGTATCTGCGTTTTTGCTGGTGATATTGAGCGTATATTGCACGGTTCCGCCAGGTATGATTTTGCCGTTGAGAGGGTCGCTTGTAATGCCGGTGATTTCGATGTTTTGTGTCTCTTGGAATTTAACTCTGAGCGCTGAAGGGTAACGGGCTGTATCATAAAGGAGTTTTACGGTTCTCAGACCAAGTTTTGTGCCGTTTTTTACAGACACTTCAAGACGTATACTATGGCCATAGGTGATTTCCCTATCCGTGCTATTGAATGAAAAGGTAAGTGGTGCAGTTGGTTTTATTAGTATGTGAAGGATGCTTGTTCTGCTCAGTTGTTTTTCAGATGATGCAATCGATGTATTGTCATCATACAGGGTTGCGATGATGGTAATTTTACCTCGCAGTATGTTTATGAGCCGTAATAAATCACGATGATCCAGGTATAAATTCGCGACGACATCCCTTATGTTGAGTATCTTGTTTCGCTCAAGATCAGGGCTAATCCATACGATTGGTGTTTGTGTTATTTTTGAGCTTCCCGATTGATTCCCTGTCGAGGGTCGCTTTTCATCCATGGTTTGGTCGACGTGGAGGTAATAAATGCGGATGTCTTCTTCTGATATTTTTGCAGGAATGGAGACCGATGCAGGGTGTTTTGCTGAATCGTAGACAATGGATGTTGAACGCATCGCGTTGATAACTGCAGCGAAGTCCTCTGAGGTGATATTCATGAGAGATGCATTCATGATTGATATGACCTCTTTCAGGTTTGTTCCCATGTTTTGTAATATTTTGATATTGCTGCGGTTTTCCCATCGGTTTGCTCGTTGCTCCCAGCGCGTGAGGAACCGGTTGATGTCGATATATTTTGTTATGAGTGATGGTAAGGTTTTATTACTCGGGATGATTTCAATGCTAAATAACAAGCTGTCTCCGGGCTTTAAGGTGTAGCTAATGTCGGTGAGTGTTATTTGTTGGTTGTAGACGTCACTGAAACGCCCCGGGGTGAGCGTAACAGTAGTGTTTTTTATTTCTTTAATCGGTGGTAATGATTCAATGTTATACCAATAGACTCCTACCTTGACATCGTCTCTGAATTTTGGTTTTGTAACGGGGGATGTGAAGTAAAGATTATAGAACAGGTCTCCTTTGATAGTCAACGTGTCGTTTCCATTGTAGGTGTACCCTTCGACAATGCGATAGGGATTTGGAAACAGTAAATCTAAGTCTCCAAAAATGCCGGAGAAATCGCTAAAGTTAAGATCCGGGGAGCCGTCAAGGAATTCTAAGAGCCAGGAGGACATCCAAGTCAACAATGGTTCGGTGTTGAGGTTAAATCGGGGGATGAGTCTGGTTGTGTTTTTTATAAAGATGCTCGGTGGGTATTGGGAGTCGTTTTGTTTTGTCGGGATGGTTTGTGACATGGAGGCGAAGCCCAAGTCGGAGTAATTTTCATTTATGATTGAATTGAGTGTATCGGTAAAATAGAGGGTGGTTTGACTTGATGGGGTTGTTGCAAGGGCTGGACTAGAGGTGAGTGCTGGCAGCAGTGAACCTAGGATAAGAATGAAAGTAAGAAATATTGTGCGGGGCGCTTTGGGCGCATTCATTTCTTCTCAACCTCGATAGTTACTATCTATCTTATTATTATATAAATCTTTGTTTACAACACTTACCATTTTTTTTAAATTATAATATGTAGTATATTTAATAAGATTATGGGTGTCTTCTTACCATAAAAAAGGAGTTAAAAGATAAGAAAAACTGGTTAGAGCAAAGGGGTCTTTCGTAACCAATCAAGGTCACTGATGTATAAGCTTCGAATATCGGTCAGACCGTAGCGCAGCATGGCAAGTCGCTCAAGCCCAAGACCCCACGCAAGAACTGGGTTTTCCACACCTATGGGTTCGGTCACTTCTGGGCGGAAGATGCCGCTCCCGCCAAGTTCCATCCATTTGCCGTTCCAGAACACTTCGATTTCCATGCTTGGTTCCGTGTACGGGAAGTAACCAGGTCTGAATCTGATCTTTTCAAATCCCATCCGGTAGTAGAATTCTTTGAGGATGCCGATGAGCTGCCGGAAGTTTGCATTCTCCTCGTAGATAATGCCTTCGATTTGGTAGAACTCTGGCAGATGAGTCGTATCGATATCTTCCTTTCGAAACACCTTTTCTAAAGAGAAAACCTTGCAGGGTGGTTTAGGGTTGTTATAAAGATATCTAATGGTGTTTACGGTGGTATGGGTCCTCAGAAGAGCTCGTTCTCCTTCGATCTTCGAGAACGTGTATCCCCAGCCAGTGGACCCGGTTGTTCCCCCGTTTTCGTGGATGCTGGCAACTTTCTTTAGCAACTGTTTTTCTTGTATGGGAAGCGTTGCAGGTATCTTACAGTAGAACGTGTCCTGCATTTCTCGTGCAGGGTGGTCTTGAGGGATGAATAGGACATCCATGTTCCAGAAACAGGATTCAACATAATCTCCTTGAATCTCTTGGAATCCCATTTCGACGAAGATTTGTCGGATTTCAGCTATCAACTTCACGAGCGGATGTGGTTTACCTCCATTGAGGGCTGGGGCGAACGCGTGGATGTCATAAGGTCTGATGGTCTTTTGTTTCCATTCGCTGTTTTTTATTATTGCACTGGTTACCTGGGTGATTTCCTCTTGAATTTCAAGCCCGGACTCCACAACCTTGGTTCCGTATTCTGTTAAGATGATAGAACTGGTGATAAGTTCTTTTTCTTTGATGACGTTCTTTCGTGATGCAAGCGGTTTGATGGTGTTCTTTTCGATTTCTTGTTCAGGGTGTTCATGGAGAAGACGTAAGAGTTTCTCTGCATCGGTTACTTCCGAGAGTGCTTTTTTCCCTTTATCCGTGATTTCCAGGATAATGTCTTTTTCTTTTCGTATGGTCGCCCACCCGTTGGTTTTCAACCAGCCGATCGCAACAGAGATTTCATCGGAATCAAGCACAACTGAGAGATCATTTAACGTGATTGTTCCTTTTTTCTCCGATAAATGGTTGAGTGCGCGTTTCTCGGGAAGGCCTTTTTCAATAAATCGTTTGCCTTCCTTTCCCAGTGAATAGACGGTTTTAATGTGATTATCCATGGTAACGAGTTTTTTTGACTGCAGCCAGGAAGCTGCGTTCGCGACCTCTACATCCTGAGAAAATCCTCCGGTTTTGAAGATGGCTTCTGGTGAACCTTTTCCATGGAGCTTCAGGAGTGCAAGTAAGACTTTTTTTTCACTAAGTGAAAGTTCCTTGATTGTTTTTTCAACATCCATTGAAACCTGAAATTGTCTTACTACGTATTAAGATGTCGATGTTTCGTTCTGGTACGGAAAGGATTATAAAATAATATTTCTTTTTCTTTTCTACAAATGGGAAGTGACCTATGATTGGAAAATTACCAGAAAACATCTTACAGGCCGTACTAGAAACTATTCCGGTAGAATTTTCAGTGATTGATAAGAATGAAAAAGTCCTGGCATGGAACAAGCATGCGACGCGAATTTTCAAAAGACCAGAAGCGGTTGTAGGACGAGACGTTCGGAATTGTCATCCGAAAAACAGTCTTGGGAAAGTCGAACAAATACTCCAGGAGATGAAAGCAGGAAAGCGAGACAAAGCACGATTCTACATCGATCTTCCCCTTGGGCCAAACCAAGAGAAGCAAAAAGTGATGATCGAATACTATGCGCTGCGCGATGAAAAAGGGACCTATCTAGGATGCCTTGAAGCGTCTCAGAACGTCGGTGAGATACAGAAGCTTAGTGGTGAAAAACGGCTACTTGATTAGGGTTTCAACAAGGAATCAAGATCAAGCAAGTACAGCTTTTGAATCATGTAGAGACAGTGTTGTTTATGTTTCTCGCTGTTGCGACCTTTTACAAGCATATGTGTCCGATGGGGCAGAGGGATGCAGATCATCCCATTGACATGATGCATGTCGACGCTTCGTACATCGTAGTGTGGATAAGGATTGTCAAATAAGGGAATGTATCCGAGGTTTCGCTTTTTGAACCGCGCTCTTCGATTTGCCTCTGGGTATCTGTGTTTTTTCATAGTGCTCTTATCCTTACTTTATGAAGATGGTGTGGAGGGAAGGAAAGGGATGGGATGCAGAAGAAATCCTTTTCCTTTCATCGCTTGCCTATGGGAAATGCTTCTTATTGTTTATATACATCGTATGAAGGGCACTGAAAGTATTACTTTTTTATAGAACGAGCGTATTACCCCTTTTCTAAGCAGGGGCCCGTAGCTTAGATCGGTTGGAGCAACCGGCTGATAACCGGTAGGTCGAGAGTTCAAATCTCTCCGGGCCCATTGCTCATCTCAGGAGAGTTTTTACCAAGGGTGGCCAGTGCTTGGTGTAGGAGGTCACGAGGGTCTTCTATGTTTGGATTTTCGATCGGTTGTCGGAGATCGTTTTCTATGATGTGCAGGTAGCCGCCTGTCGTCTTAATAGAACTGTGCCCAAGAATCTCCTGGACGATCCTAATGTTGATACCTGCCCGTAAGATGTTGGTGGCTGCGTAGTGACGGAAGGAGTGTGGATGTAGCCATTGCATCCCAGATCGTTTTGTGAGGATCTTGATGAGTTGTCGGAGGTAGTTTGGGGTCATTTTTCCTTTTTCGGTGGTGAAGACGTAGTGCTTGGAACCGTCAATACGTCAGTGGTTGATATAGTTCTTTAGTGAAGGGTACATAGTTCCATACAGGATCTTGTTTTCGATGGGGATGATGCGTGTTTTGTTGTGCTTGCTGTTCTGGATGGTAATCTCGTGGCGCTGCCAGTCGATATCAGTGAGTTTAAGGTTGCAGAGATCCTTATTGCGTATGCCGGTTTTTGCTAAAACGAGGATGATGAGATTATTGCGTCGGTTGTAGCGATTCTTCTTACCGCAGCATCGGAGGAGGGTGTTGATTTCTGCTGTCGTTGGGACTTTCATTGGTTTCTTTTTAGTTTTATAGAGATCGAACTAAAAGCCGGTTCTGGGAACTTGTGCCAACGATTCAAGGCCTTTACGTAATGATTGAGTGCGGAATATCTGGCTCCGTGTTCGAGTCTGGTTGCGAAATGGTCATAGATCTGATCCTTGGTTGAAGTCGGGAGGTCGAGGTCTTGTCGCTCGAGGAATTGAAGTTTTCGAATCGTTTCTAGGATAGTTGATTCTGGGTTTAATTGTTGTTGGGAGCGACAGTGTCTCTTAAATTTATTCCAAATATCGCCATCGATATTTGTCATGATTTCATACTTTGCATTTTGCACAATATAAATAATACCTGAAAAAATCTGATTTCAAAATAGGTTTTTCAATCTGTATATATATTTATTGTTTGTCACAAAATAAATTATTTTTTATCTTTTATTCACATTCAATGGTAATTAGTTATTGAAATTCTGCGATACGAAAAATATAATAATGAGACAATCATTATAAATCTCACTTGAATTATTAGGGAGGATTAATACCAAACGGGGGAGTGAAACAATTGAGAAAAGAATTTTTAAAAAGAAGGATATGTATAGTAATAATCGCTCTATTGATAATACCCCTAAACAGTAGTATCGCAGGAGATATCGACGACACCATTGATCTCTCCATTCATATCGTTGGATATACGCCGATAAATCCAACTGAGGGTGATTCCATCGATATCAACTTACAAATCACGTATCAAGGTATAACATCAGTCGAAAATCTGAATGTTCAGCTGAGTTGCGATACGAGTGACAATATCGTGAATTCCACAAATATTTCGCTACTCATACCAGAAACATCAACCAATATTACAATGATTTGGGAAACTGTCCCGGGAAATCATACCCTGATTGCCCTGGTTGATCCTCAAAACACACTTCAGGAAATAGATAAAACAAATAACATCGATCAATGCAATATTCATATAAACGAAAGTCAGGAAGAACCATCACCTGAGGTAATATCAATAACGTATGGTGATAACGTTAAATACGAACAACTCTCCACAGGCGTGATTAGGGAGACAATACCCTCACCAACGGTCTACGATAAAGAAAACAAAGAATGGATCCCAGCAAACCTGAATTTATCATGGGACGAAGGTAATTCGCTATGGCATCCGCAGAAATCCCGGGCGAATATTTCTCTAAAAAACACAGTTGATTCATCTGGAATATTCCGATTTGAAATGAATGGCAGCTGGATTGAATACCTGTTACATGAAGGAAAAATGATCTGGAATAACCCTAATGATAATACGGAGGTCATAATCTCTCAAGTTTTAGATTCAACGATAACGACTCATACAAACACATTGACCTATCATACAATATTTCACAATGTAGACCTCTCATATACGATTTTACCATTTGGCATGAAAGAATGCTTCATTCTCAATGCCCCTCCACCGGCAGCAGATTTACCAGAGACAACGGTCCTCGCTTTTCAAGGTAATATACACTACGACCATAATCTCACCATCTGGGCTGATGGAACCGAGTGTACGAATAAAAGTTTCCAGACAAACAATATAATAGAATTCCGAAAAATAGGTGAACCCGGCCCTGTGTTTTGGTTATCCCCTCCCTTTGCTTACGATTCGAATATGGAAAATAGCAGTTATACATCATGTTTCTACGACGTGACCCTAAACAATGGAACGGCGGCATTTTCTGTTGAAATTTCTTCAACGTGGCTTCTCTCACCCGAGAGAGTCTACCCAGTCTTTATCGACCCTACCATTGTGACGAAATACCCGGTGGGTGATTCATTTGTGCGAAGCTACAGACCAAGTGATATTTATGGAAGCAGTACCGAATTCACCGTCAACCCAAGAACCGCAGATATCTGCCGATCATATCTGAAATTTGATTTATCTAGTATCCCTGCTGATTCAACGATTGCATCTGCGACTCTACGTTATTACTATTATCGCTATTGGGAGGCAGATCCCGTGGGTAGAATGAACGATATTCATAAAGTCACCGCATCGTGGAACGAAGGGACACTCTGCTGGAACAATAAACCCGCATATAACCCAACAGCCGTCATCTCATATATCGTACCTTCTTCATACGGATGGATAGCGACTGATATCCAGCAGTATGTCCAGGACAAAGTGAACGGGGAAACCGACTATGGACTCCTGGTGAAAGACCACACGGAACAATCGATGTCATTGAATACAAACCCGTGCATGTACTCGAAGGAATACGGGAGTTATTCACCCGAACTCATTATCACGTACAAACCTGCAGGAAACTATAATGCCTGGCGGGAAGGAGAAAGCTGGGAGCGAAGTTGCAGTACTCCGACCGGTGGCTCCTGGGATATCCTAACCGATGGAACTGCTTCGAACAGTACATTTACGAAGCAACTCAGCGATACATTCTCTGGTGATTGGGCGGAATGGGATTTCACGGTCCTTTCACATGGAACGTATTACTTTTGGGTGCGAGCAAAACATTACTCATCGGCGAGTACGAGTGTCAGATTGCTCTGGTCCGGAAATCAAATCGGGTCGACCCAGAACTGGCAACAAGGAACCGCAGAATGGAAATGGACGTGTTTTGGCTCCCGGGTATTATATACTGGGAGCGGAACGCTTAGAATCACCAATCCTAGCAGCAGTAACTGGATGTGGATTGATAATCTATTGATAACAAATAACGTAAATTACATCCCGGACGGGAAAGGAGTAGAGGGTTCTACAGATCATACAATTGGGGTGACAGCATACGCTGAGAATTTTGAGAATGACTTAGGCCGTGAATGGTCTTTCTATGTAAGTGAGCCGGATTACCAAGAAAATGAACGCAGCACGTACTCCGCTCACACGGGGAGCTATAGCTGGAGGATGGATGTTAATACAGATAATATTTACAGTCTGAATGAAATGATTTTACATGTGAAGATGAGCAGCGCCTCGTATCTTAGTTTAACCTTTTATACGAAGGAATATGGGGATGAACAGCATCTGATGCCCTCTTCTTTTATGGGACATTCTGATGCGGACGGGATTGCTGTGAGTAATGATCGATCTAATTGGGTGCGTTTATGGCAATATCCGAGTTCCATACCGTATTGGACTGAATATGGTCCTCTACAAATCCCAGATATCGGAAGCGTGATTTCTATTTCAGGGGATGTGTATATCAAGTTTCAGCAATACGACAATTCCCAGATACCTGCCGATGGAATTCTATGGGATGATATCTACCTTGAATCAGATGGTATACTAAATATTG
>DQIQ01000127.1 GCA_003942085.1 Thermoplasmata archaeon
CTATAAAACTAGGACGGACGTGAAATAATTTCAGGACTCCATAGTTGTCAAAGATGACTTCTGAATTTAGATCCTAACCTCCCGGATCAAGTAGACGCATTATCCTATCTTTCTCAACTATAAAGCTCCTATTTTGAAAAAGAACCCCAAATAGACCTAATTGGCGATAGTTATTTATACCTTATGCGCCTACTAATATTGAGGCGCATAATGCAACCAGCTCGAAGAATCAAAGTGAAAAATGGGATCGAATATTGGTATGAAGAGACACCCTATTATGACAAGGAGAAAAAACAGATAAGGCATAGGTCAAAATATTTGGGCAGAAATGTAGATGGCCAGCCGGTCAGGATGCGTTCCGCTCCTGACGAGGTCAAAGTAAAGACGAAAAAGAAAACGATGGCAATCAAGTCATCATTTGATTATGGTCCCATATTCGTCCTCCAGTCAATTATGGAAGAGCTAGACCTAGATCACTATCTAGAGGTTTTATTACCTCCATCAGATATGTCCATGATCCGTGCATTGGCATTCAACCGAATTATTCGACCTGTGGCGATGAAGAATGTCGGTCCATGGTACGAAGGAACCTCTCTTGCCCTCGAATCTCCTCAAATTAATCTTACCAGCCAGCGAGTAAGTGAGCTTCTCGGTCGACTGGGTGAAAGCAATATCCCAGACAGATTCATGTCCCAACTCATCGAAGGAACCGACACAAAAAACACTCTCATTTATGATATTACGAGCTTGTCAAGTTACTCCCAACTTATCAACCTTCTTGAATATGGGTACAATCGTGATGGGGAATCACTTCCGCAAATCAATCTATCTTTGATTCTGGACAAGGACAAAGGGATCCCTGTCATGTATGACATCTTCCCCGGCAGTATTTCGGATGTCACTACACTTTCCGGCACTTTGAAAAAGATAAAAGCGCATGGTATCCAAAATTATGTCGCTGTGATGGATCGCGGATTCTTCAGTTTAAGCAATCTCCGTGATCTGATGACCAACAAAATCTCATTTATCATGGCGGCTAGATTGCAGTTGACCGATTTGAAGCACCTTCTGACAGAAGCGCAAAAGGATATCGATGATGTAAAATATCTCCATAAATTTAACAAGGACCCAATTTTTGCAAAGCCAATTTCATATAATATTGACTCTATTGAAATTCAGGGATATGTATATTATGATCCTAAACTAGAACAAACCGAGAAGCAGACCCTTCTGAGCAGACTTTATGATATTCGCGAAGAGTTGCTCAAAGTGCACTTGAATAAGAACAGCAACCCTTACGTAGTTTTCAAAGAGAAATCTCAAGGATTTGGAAACTTCTTCGATTGGAATGTGATCGATAATCGCTTTGATGTTGCGATTAAACAAAACGCAGTCGCGCAAAGAATGAACAAAATGGGCAAGTATATCATATTCTACTCAGGGGACTTCGACGAAATGAAGTGCCTTTCACTCTATCGCGAACGCGACGAAATTGAAAAGAGCTTCAAGTCATTGAAAAATGAAATTGATATTCTTCCATTGAATACTCAAAGCGAAAAGACAACTAGAGGATTCATTTTCATCGCTTTCCTGAGTCTAATCATCAGGACACGATTGATGAATATGATGAGGGAAGCTGGGATACTCGACAAATATTCTGTTGAACTTTTGATCCTGCAATTGGAGAAATTTCGAAAAATTGTTCTTGCGGATGGACAGATAATAGTCACCGAAATGACAAAAAAACAGAGAGAAATTCTTCAGGCGCTTAACTTGTGCGCCTGAACTTTTCGGGAGGTTAGGCTCTGAGATATAGATTCGCCATATCTCTAAGCATCCCTCCATGAATAATTTCACATCCGTACAAATCGCATCTATTTTTAAGTGATTCTTTGATATCGCCTGTTTTTAAATCAAAAACCTCCACAGTCCAACAGAAAAGCTCCGTGTAGAATTTCCTGGCCATTTCTGCGTCATCGAAGAGAACATCAAAATGCAACTATTGCAGACATATTAACCTCTGCAGTTATTTGTACTTCGTTCTTAAAGCCTAACCTCCCGAAAAGTTCAGGCGCACAAGTTAAGCGCCTGAAGAATTTCTCTCTGTTTTTTTGTCATTTCGGTGACTATTATCTGTCCATCCGCAA
>DQIQ01000042.1 GCA_003942085.1 Thermoplasmata archaeon
GAAAATCAAAAACTGGGACAATTCCGACACATGCAGCGAGAAGAATCAGTCGTTGTGAAAGATTTCTTCATCGGCTTTGGCAAAACAGGAATCGCCATCCTATTCTTCGTAATTGGAATAAAATAACCGACTCCACTTCTTTTTCTTTTTTTTGTGCGTTTTTTTTAAATTGACAATTGATCGGCAATAGAAACATTTAAATTAATCTAATCGATTCCACGCAACTACACTAGGTGAAGTGAGGTGCAAACATGAAAATATGGAACTCTAATGAGTTAATTGGAAAAGAAGTTTTTGACTCAACCGGTAACGCAATCGGCTGGGTCGACAAGACCTGGAACAGCTGGAACGATGATTATCCCGGGTATTTCTTCGGGATAAAAATGAACGACTACGCAAGAAACACGTATTTTAGAGGCGCAAACAAATTGTTACCAGTCTACAATGATTATATCCGCACAGTTGGTAACACCGTAACGTTGACCAAGACGATGGATGATCTGACCAAATACTGGAACAAAACAGTTCCCTGTGGTCCGACCACCACCTGCCCGGTAGAGGAATTAATTGAAATGCCCGTATACGACAAGTTCCACTCTCGAGTCGGAACATTCACAACATGGGTAGAAAACAACGGAACAATCAACAACTTAGGTATTTTACTTGACCCCTACATCTGCGAGACATGGCATCTACCAAATAACACGACCTTCCCCATAGAGCCAAACCATATCACCACTGCAAAAAACACCATTACCTTGGACCAGGCATTACATGAGTTGAAAGAATACTGGCAGAAAACCCGAAAATACTAAAATAAATACCTCTAACGGTAGGAGATTAAAGTATCTCTTACCGCCTTTTATTATTTTTTTATCGGATATATGAATTGTCGTTTTCTGTCTCATCGTTTTTACTGTTGAATGTTTTTTCAGTGATTTCTATGATCTTTCGATATTGTTCTCCGTGTAAATTCAGCAGAGCTTCTTCGAAACTTATCTTAAATGAGCTCTTCATCGAAGCAAGAACAAGGATGTATCTGACAAGCCAGAGGGCAAGTTGTTGGGTGAATTCAGGGTCGTTTCCCTTTGATAGTTCTTTGAAGATATGTGTCTGTAAGAGGTCATCGATTGCCTTTTTAATTGAGACGCTTTCTTGACTAGCCATAGAGATCAACTCATGGTTTCTTCTCATTTCATATTATTTTTAGTATTTATATATTATATATTAGATTAAATAATATTTAAACCTATGGTTCTAAAAAAGCTAAAAACACTATTTTCCTGTTGACATCAGAGAGGATTGAAATGCTGTCTTTTCACAATCAGAAGAAACCATACGCCATGGTTATTTGGAAATCTTTTTAAAGAACCACTTCTTTTGCACTGAATGTTCTGAGGAAAGAAGGTATGGAAAAACACACCGTGTTAATCGGAATAATCGCGACACTCACTTGTTCATTACTCCTAGTAAGTGGTTGTACCCAACAAAACAGTACACCCTCACCTGAATCGCTTCAAGCAATCCTTGAAAAAGCAGCAATAATCGAATCAATGTACTCTGAACTAGAGATATCTACGGCGATAAACGGCTCATTAGAACAAAGCACGACAATGAAAATATGGCAAAAAACACCGTATCTGAGAGAAGAAGAGAACAGCACCACAGGCGGTATCACAACCTCACGGACCTTTATCAAACGCCCTGAGGGAATCTACCGTTATGATGCCACCCTCAAAACCTATCAGAGCGACCCACAGATTGTCATTTCCCAACCCTTCACCGCTGATATGGTAAACGATCTTCTGAAAAACCAGACCATAACGATCCTGGGAGCAGAAACTATTGATGGAAACACAACGACCGTCATCCAATACACACCAATTCAGGCCGGGAACTCCACCACAATAACGATATGGGTCTGGAACGAAAAAGGTGTCCCATTGAAAACACGCTCGATAACGAAAAACCAAGGCATCACCAAAACGATAGACTCTACATACAAAAACTATTCATTCTCAGTTATATCAGATAGCACTTTTAGTGTGGAATAATCAACCGGAAGCGCCCATTCATAGTTTCGTGATTTTTTCCTTTTTTTATGTAGAGAAAAAAAGTTCGTTTTTGATTGCTCTTTTATCCCTTCGCAAAATATGCCTTGAGCTTCTCCCAGTACCACTCTTTCCAACCCTGGGCAACATCCGCATACAACATCTCCGGTATATCGGTCTGGGTGAAATCCAGACGCGTCCCACGGTCAACCTTTTTTAATTCAAAGGTAATGACCGAATAATGTCCTTCTGGCCAATCAGCGCCCCGCCATTGCTGTACTATCTTTTTATCTGGAACTAGCTCAACATTTGACCCTGTAGCCCAGTCATCCCATACACTAAAGCTGTCCCCGACATGCCGACCGATCTTTGCTTTTGCACCAGTAAATGCCGTATGTTTCTTGGAATCCAAAAGCGCCTCGTATACATCATGAGGATCGGTCTCAAACACAACTGATTGATGAAGGGTTTTTGTTTTCATAGGGTCTCACCAAGATTACAATTGAATAATACTTCTCTCTATAAAAAGGTTTCAAGGACACTATTTCTCTGGCTGCTTCCAGGATCTCTTGATAACCTTTTCATAAAGATTTTTTAAAGGTTTATGAGTTTTTTTCAGCAATATCTCCGACGATCGGAAGCTTAAATTTTACCATCTGATATGCTTTTACCATCAGAACAAGCCACATGATGATCACAAGCACCCAGAAAAACCAGCTAATCCAAGCAAAAAAAACCAATGACGATCCATAATTAAATACCCCGAAAAACCCTCCGAAGATCCATGCAAGAATCATCAACGGAAGAAATACCAGAATTGATTGCATCGCATGAAAACGAATGAACTTGTTCTTATCTTCTACAAAATAAAAGAACAATCCAGATATCCAAACACCAAGATAGCACAATGCCGCCTCAAAATTTTCTTCTAACCCTAACGATGTTTTCGTCATACTCCCCCATCAATATTATACTTATTAGCATTGTCGATATTGATCACAACGAATGGTTTCTTACCTTAGGAATTTAGGATTACAAGATGAAAAAAAGAAAAAAAGAACAGTGTTGTACCCTGTTATCACTCAGGAATGACCACTTGTTTACCATTCAGTAATGTAATTATGTTCTGCGTATCTGGCATCTCAAGATCGCTGTTGGAAAACAATCACAGCGTTTTTATCCTATTCCAAGATTTTCATCTTGAATTTTTCGACACCAAAGTCTCCGTTGATCCTAACGGAGGGTACAGGGCTCTTAACCCTTGTGATCTCCTCCTTTGCATGTCACTTTTGACCCAACATTCGACAACCATTCATTCACATGTGAATGGACATTGAGGTGTGCTAAATGGAACTGAAACTCAGTAGTGCCTCTGGGCATGTTATGCCCGTTTTTACATTTTGAGACAAACGCGAACTTCACCCATCCGCACCCGGTATGGAACCCGCAACATCGCGTGGAGATTTTGATAGTGATACTCTGCGAATCAGAACCATCGTCATCATCAGTCACGGTAAGGGTAATCGTATATCCATTCGCTTTTGTGTACGTATGATTTCCACTGACCTGATACACCCCTGCAGGAAGATTTATGGTTGTTGTCTTTCCATCACCCCACTCAATGAGCGCGATATGGCTATCCAGAACACCAGGGTCAGTGAACATACCGACGAGGTCGATGTCTGAACCAAGAAGAACTGGATCATTTGGCGATTTTGATAGCGAAGTGATTATTGGTGCCACATTGTAGACAGTGACGAGTGCATTATCTGATATAAAAGCCACTCCTTCTCTGAAGATTGTCACAACAACAGTGTATACACCGTTCTCCAGATATCGATGACTCAGATCAAACAGGAATTCAGAGTCCAGGCTGAGCAGCTGTGGGCCAGATCCGTCACCATAATCTACAGTTGCGGTATAGAGATTGCCGCCTGAACAGGTGAACGAGCCAGCACTTGTAAACATATCACCTTCATTGATGAATGCATCGGGTCCTGAATCAACAGTCTCAACAGTCATGACATCGTATTCAAGCGTCATTGAATCAGAGCCCCCATCTTTATCGGTCATGACTAAAGTAATTCGATAGACACCAGCGCTCGCATAGCTATGGCTTCCGATGACGAGAAACGTTCCAAATGGTACATTTATCGATGTTGTTACACCATCGTCCCAGTCGATCGTCGCCTCATGCGTATCAAGAATTCCTGGATCAGAGAATGTACCGGTTAATTCAACAAGAACGCCAGGTGGCAACGGATCGGTTGGTGAAAACGACATTGATTCAATAGACGGAGGGATGTTATTGACCGTTACTGTCGCATAGTCTGATCCATATTCTACACCTTCATTGAACACTGTTACTAGAACGGTATAGACCCCGTTATCTAAGTAAGTGTGGCTTAGATCGAATGTATTTTCGGGGTTCAAGAGAAGTGATTGAGCTCCCGTTTCATCACCGAAATCAACAATAGCAGTGTATGCAGGAGAATCCATATACGCAAGGAATCCAGAACTGATAAACAGAGATCCTTCATCGATGGTGCTGTCTGGTCCGGCTTCGACTAGTGTGATATCACCGACAACGACATCCCATTCAGCAATCGCTTCTCCTCCATTGTCATCAACAATTGAAATTATGATATGATATACCCCTCTCTCTGAATAACTATGAGACACGTTGACCCAAAATTCATCTACTCCTAAAGAAAGCACTGTTGAGCTTCCATCATCCCAGGAAAACGTTGCGGTATATGTATCTAAGGAAGCTATCTTAAATCGTGGATCTGACATTCCATCAAAAAAATTCACCAACAATAGGAACTCAGTCTCCACTAAAACCTCTGTCGGTCCATTGACGGAAAGAATCTCCGGTGGCACGTTTGAAACAGTAACCTCTGCAGTATCTACCGCGGTCAGACTACCATCTGAGACTTCGAGGGTAACTACACCAGAAAAGTCATCAAACCAGGTCCATTCCATATACGGATAATAATAATTCTCTATCCACGCCCCATTAATATTCCAGCGATACGCCAATGGATCGCTCTCTGGGTCAGATGAACCTGACGCATTTAGTAAAATCGAATTACATTCCTGACTTACATACGGTCCACCTGCTTCAGCAACCGGTGGTAAACCTGTCGCATCCACATTTGCGGTCATACCAACAAATGCCGTAAAAATCAGCATGATAATGATACCAACTGTCCATTTTTGGTTTTGAAAGATCATCTCTACCTACCTCCACAAATTTTCGTTATCTTCTATTTTGTTGGACAAAGTATATTAAAATATTCTTATAAAACAACAAAACAAGCAAATGTTCAAGCTGGAAAAATACCATCTAAGAAAAAAACATTAAAAGAAAAAAAGAGGGTGTTATACCAGGTTATTATTTATGGATGGTGATTTGTCCACCACTCAGTGCTGTGCTCGGGTTCTGATCATCTGGGGCTCCAAGGTTATTGTCGAAAACAATCTGGTTATTATCATTTAAATCCCAGATTTTTATTCTGAATTTATCGACCCCACCACCTCCGTTGATCTGACCATCAATGGCAGTAAGCTTGAACCCGTAGTTACCTGCACCGTTGATTGTCCCGGTCCCTTTATACATCGCTTTCGAACCAGCGATTACTAACCACTCGTAGACGTGTGAGTGGAAATTCAGGTTGGCGAGCTGGAACTGAAACTCAGTGTTTCCTTCAGGGATGTTTTGTCCTTTCTTGTATTTTGAAACAAACCCGAAATTGCATCGGCCAGACAAATCAGGATTGGTCGGGTAGGATCCAGGGTGTGCTATGATCCATCCACCACCAGTGACAAAACCTCCATTTGGATCATACACCACGACATAGTATTCAAGCGTCTTTGAATCAGAACCACCATCATCATCTGTTACGGTAAGGGTAATAAGATAGACACCTGCACGGACATAGGTATGGCCTCCACTGATGAGATATGTTCCAAATGGAACGTTGATCGATGTTGTTTCGCCATCGCCCCACTCAATCGTTGCTACATGTGTATCAAGGCAACCAGGGTCGGAGAACACACCATTTAATGTGATAGAAAGTCCAAGTTGTAGCGGATTAGTTGGTGGACCTGTCAGTGATTCAATGGTGGGTGGAACGTTATTTACCGTTACGGTCGCACTGTCGGATCCCCATTCTGCGTCCTCATTGAACACAGTTACAAGAACAGTGTATATCCCATTCTCGCAATAATGGTGCTGTAAATCAAAGGTGTTTCCAAGATTCAATGGAAGGTTTTGATCCCCGGTCCCATCTCCATAATTGACCAGTGCAATATATTCTCCAGTATCATCAGCAAGGTAACCCCCACCGATAAACATAGAGCCTTCATCGATGATACCATCTGGTCCAGCTTCGACAAGTTGCAAAACGCCATCAACATTGACATACCAATTCCCGATCGCTTCACCGCCATTATCATCGATGATAGTAATTATGATTTCATATTCACCGATCTCAGCGTACGCATGGGAACCGCTGACTGTGAATTCTTCTATCCCTAACGAAAATACGTCGGAATTCCCATCCCCCCAGTAAAATGTCGCGGTATAGGTATCTAATGAAGCGATCATGCCGCGTGGATCATATAAGCCATCAAAAAAATCCACTAATAATACGAATTCCGTCTCTACATTGACTTCTGTAGGTCCTGTGATGTTTGTGATTATTGGTGGAACGTTTGACACGGTAACTTCTGCAGCATCCTGTGAAGTCATATCTCCATCAGCAACTTCAAGGATTATATCGCCTGAAAAATCATCCAACCACGTCCATTCTAAATAAGGATTATCCGCATTATCATACCAAACTCCATCGATATTCCAGCGATATGTCAAAGAATCGCCATCCGGGTCAGATGAACCTGATGCATCAAGCAACATTGAGTTACATTCATAACCCAGATAAGGTCCACCAGCTTCAGCAACCGGTGTTTGATTCGCACTGGCATTTGTCGTCATACCAACAAATGTCGTAAGCACCAGCATGATTCCTATACCTATTGTTCTTTTTCTCTTTTGAATGATCATCTCTACCTACCTCCAAAAGCTACTCCATGAACTCATTTGTTAAATGATGTATATAAAAATATCCTAATAAAATTACAAAATGAAAATTGTCTTTTTCGCTTGTTTGTTATAATGAAAACACATAACCTTTAATGAAAAACGATTTAAGGTCATGACCTCTTCTTCAGTCACATAAACACAAAACATGCTCAAGGGGATTAGTTTCAATGACAACAGATTGATGAAGGGTTCCTGTTCTCATATATATTTATCACAAGAGGTAATATGAGGAAATACTCAAAAGCAAAAATGTTCAACAGAAAAGCATCACGGAAACAAAGCAGAGCTGATGAAATCCTTAAAACATTGAATGTACAACCAGGCCAAACCGTAGCGGATATCGGATCAGGTGGAGGATTCTTTACGTTTCTATTTTCTCATCTTGTCGGAGATAAAGGAATAGTCTATGCGATCGATATCAATGAAGAGTTCCTGGAGTTTATCAACAATCAGGCGACTGAACATGGATGCACAAACGTTACGACGGTGCTGGCGAAAGAACAGTCTTTCCCCATCCCATCTCAACCGATCGACCTTATCTTTGTCCGCAACATGTACCATCATTTACACAACCGTATTCAATATTTCGCGAAAGTAAAGAGCTTGTTATCAGCTTATGGACGAGTCGCGATCATCGAATATTCTCGTCAAGGTTCTGTTTTTAGTTTTCACCGACGGTGTGGTCATAATGTCCCCCGGGAAGCAATCTATGAAGAAATGAGAAAAGCGGGGTTCAAGGTTTCTTCATCGTTTGATTTTCTCCCGGTTCAATCTTTTACAATCTTTACACCAATACCGTAAAAAAACAGAAGAAACGGGAGATGGAGACGAAACTATTAAATAGACCACCACCCCCAATATTAACAATTGTTAATTATAACGAAAGAGGTCAACACATATGAAAAACACACCAACGAAGATATTTCTCCTGTTAAGCCTACAGACTCTTCTGACCAGCTCATTAATTGGATGCCTACAACAACAACACATTCAACTCGATGCTGTCGAAATAAGAGAATACCAAGGAGAAAAACTCTCCTCGGTGAACGATTTCCGAGAAAACTCCATCAAAGGTCCACAACACATCAATCAATCAACTTATCGGCTCAAGATTACTGGACTTGTCGCTACACAAAAAAACTACAGCTATGACGAGATCATCACCAGGTTCCAACAATATAAAAAAGTCGTCACCTTAGATTGCGTCGAAGGCTGGAGCGTCAAAATCCTTTGGGAAGGCATCCTCGTAAGAGACCTCATCAACCAGGTACATCCCGATCAAGCTGCTAACACCATAATCTTCAAAGCATATGATGGCTACACCACCTCCTTCCCCCTTAACTACACAATAAACAATAACATCTTACTTGCGTACAAAATGAACAATGCGACTATTCCCGTCGAACGCGGGTTTCCCTTCCAACTCGTCGCAGAGAGTAAATGGGGGTACAAATGGATCAAATGGGTCACTGAAATCGAGCTGTCAGACAATCTCAATTATAAGGGATATTGGGAAAGCAGAGGTTATTCAAACAATGGTGGTCTTAATGAAAGTTACATCGGAAAGTGAACGCCATGAAAATCCTGCAGATCATTAAAACATTCACCCATGTACTTCTTACAATTGTCATCATCATCTTCATCGTCACGGGAATTGGGATTACCAACTACCATATTATCGATGAAATCACTGCAGGTGCCTTATCTAAGGTAACCTTGTTTCAGATTCATTCCAACCTTCCCATCCCACTCATCGTTTTACTCATTGCCCATATTGGTTTTACTATCGGAAAAAAATTCCATAGGAAGCATCAAGCTTCTGCTGAAGAATAGAGGTCAGATTAGTACAAAAACCATTTAAGTAGTAAGCCTTTTGGTCTTGATCGTGAACATAAAACACCTTGGTGTGGTTGCGATATTGCTCGCCAGCATCATGTGGGCGATGGAACCGATACTCGCAAAGCTATCCTACGAGAACTCGGATTTTCTCCATACCTCAGCAATACGAGCCATTGTTGCTGCGCTCACCGCATTTATCTATATTGCACTCACAAGGAGATCTTCTTTGAAAGTGACAAGACAGCAGCTTTCACCTCTGATATACATCGCTATCGTCGGAACACTGGTTGCAGATTTCCTGTATTTCTTTGCTTTGTCGCAAGTCCCGGTGATTGATGCAGTCATCATTGGGCATATGCAACCGATCTTCATCATCGCCTTTGGATTTTTCTTGTTGAAAACAGACGCTTTAACAAAATTCGACTACCTTGGTATCTGCTTAATGATCATCTCAGGACTCCTGGTCACAACCAAAACTCTGGACAACCTCGTTGCGTTCAGGTTCGGCACTCTAAGCGATCTCATCGTTCTGTCCGCAACCATCGCCTGGGCGACCTCTGCAATCGTGATGAAAAAATATCTTACCGCGATGAACGCAGGGGTAATCACATTCTACCGTTTTTTCTTCCCCGCCCTTATTTTTGCAATGTATCTCGGCTTAACCTCTTCACTGATAATTGCCAATATCTATCAGGTCTGTATCGGTGTTATTATCGGCGCCGGGACAATCCTTTATTACGAGGGATTAAAACGCTTGAAAGCTGCACAGGTGTCTGGCCTGGAGTTATCAACCCCTTTCTTCGCAGCGATTCTGGCATTTTTCTTTCTCAACGAGATCGTGACCAGCTTGCAGATTGTAGGAATGGCATTGCTCTTCGGTGGCATCTTTTTCATATCAAAAAAGGAAGGGTAAGTTATTAAGTCGCATCAAGTGCTTTTCGTATTGCCTGGGCAAATGAAAGCACATCCTCAGGTTTCGTGGTAAACGAGCACATTAGCCGCACCTCACAGGTGTGTTCGTTGAATCGATGGAAATAATACTGTCTCTGCAACCGAGTAATACACTGATTTGGGATCTTCGCGTACACCATATTTGCCTCTACCTTTTGGGTTATCTGCACTCCAGGGATATTCTGGATCTGGCGTGCGAGAAGATGCGCCATCTCATTGGCATGTGATGCATTCTGCAGCCACAGATCGTTGGAAAGAAACGCTGAGAACTGTGTGGAGATATACCGCATTTTACTGGTAAGCTGCATTCCTTGTTTGCGGATGAACTCAAAATTCTTCGCAAGTGCTTTGTTGAAAAACACCACTGCTTCCCCGTACATCATCCCATTTTTCGTTCCACCGAACGACAAGACATCCACACCGACCTTACCGCATATTTCATTTAAACCGACATTCAAGAACGCTGCAGCGTTGCACAGTCGGGCACCATCCATATGAAGCAACATGTCATGCTTATGGGCAAAATCAGCGAGTTTTTGTATCTCCTTTGGACGATAAGTTGTCCCACGTTCTGTCGCCTGCGTCAGAGAAATGACATGCGGCTGAGCCATATGCGCATCACCAACACCTATGAGATACGGTTGGATCAGATCAACAGTGAGTTTCCCATCGCTTGTCGGGATGTTCACCAGTTTACAGCCTATAAAACACTCAGGGCCGCAACATTCGTGAACAGTCAGATGAGCGCTCTCTGCACAAAAAACAGAATGAAAAGAGTCGGTGACGGTTTTCAATCCAAGGATATTTGCAGCGGTTCCGTTATAGACGAAAAATATTGCAGATTGTTTCCCAAAAATCTCCTTCATTTGTTCGACAGCTTTTTTTGTATATTTATCAAGACCGTACGCAACGGTATATCCTTCATTGACGTTTCTGAGAGCGTCGAGAATATCAGGATGCACACCGGAATGATTATCGCTTCCAAAATCTGCAAATGATAGCATACAAGGCCCAAGCAGCAGTTGTTATAAAAATTATTCTGTCATGTCATTACAGTCTTTCGATAAAAAAAACAGTAAAAACGTCGTGTATATCCACTTAGCGATATCACCAATAGTTATGGTTTTAAAAAAAAAATAAAAAAAAAGATTTTGTAAAACAATGAATTTATGAATTTTTCATTTCTTTACTAAAATCTCTTTGGTCTGTGTTGTTGATAGCAGTCCCTACAGTATACTGGTTTTGAACCATCCGGTTTAAATGGAACTTCACATTCTTTCCCACAATCTGCACAGGTCGCCTTATGCATTTCTCGTGGTGCGCCCCCAAAACGACCGCGTCCTTCGTCTCTATACATTTTTTCATACATCCTTTTTTTGAGCTTGTATGAGCCATTAAGTATTTAAAAGTATACATTGGCCAATCAGAAGAAAATATGAAGGAAGTTCCAGTCCCTATAAGGGAAAACAAACATCAACATAAAACTGAAAAATAGCATGATAATCATTCGGTGATACACAGCCCTGAGCGGGGTCGAACCGCTGACGCTGGCTCCAAAGGCCGGCATGTTACCGCTACACCACAGGGCTACATGTTCATACCGGGAATCCTTGATTTTATTTAAGAGTATGCATTATCTAAGACGTCGTATTCGTTTCTTTCTTCTGCGCTGTTTTCTGCAGTTTTGCCCAGGTGTCACGTAGTTCAACGGTTCTGTTCAGAACAATTCTGTTCTTCGTGGTATCTGAATCGACACAGTAGTATCCTAGGCGTTCAAATTGAAATCGATCGAATGGCTTAAGGGTGCTGATCGCAGGTTCAACTTTACAATCAGGGAGAACCTCAAGGGAGTGAGGGTTGAGAAATTCTTTGAAGTCCGCATCTTTCTGCCCGGCAGGATCAAGAACCGTAAAAAACCTATCGTATAATCGTGCCTCTGCGGAGTGCGCATGCGAAGCAGACACCCAGTGGATCGTTGATTTTACTTTTCTGCCATCAGGAGCATATCCTCCTTTGGTCGCTGGATCATAGGTACAGTGCAGTTCCACTGGTCTTCCCTCCGTTTTCACAACCTTGGTGCATTGAATGAAATAGGCATAACGGAGTCGCACCTCACGGCCTGGGGCGAGCCGGTAAAAATCCTTTGGAGGGTTTTCCATGAAATCATCCTGTTCGATGAAAAGGGTCTTTGAAAAGGGGATCTTTCGTTTACCCATTGTCGGGTCTTCAGGGTTGTTGACAGCCTCAAGCTCCTCAGTCTGATTGTCGGGGTAGTTCTCAAGGACTACTTTGAGTGGACGGAGGACTCCCATCAGTCGAGGGGAGGTTTTGTTCAGGTCGTCCCGGACATTATGTTCAAGGAATTCAAAATCGACTATGCTGTTGACTTTTGCAACCCCAATCCGTTTACAGAAATTCCGAATTGAAGAAGGTGAGTACCCACGGCGACGCATCCCGGAGATCGTTGGTAATCGTGGATCATCCCAGCCGGAGACATATTTGCCTTCGACCAATTGAAGGAGCAGGCGTTTACTCATGACCGTATAGGTGAGGTTCAGGCGGGCAAACTCGATTTGCTGCGGATGATACACCGCAAGTGCGTCCAGGAACCAGTCGTAGAGCGGTCGATGGTTTTCAAACTCAAGGGTACATATCGAATGGGTGATACCCTCAAGGGAATCTTCCAAGCCGTGCGCCCAGTCATACATCGGGTAGATGCACCAGGTGTCACCGGTACGGTGATGGCTTGCATGAAGGATTCTGTACATCACCGGATCGCGCATGTTAAGATTTGGATGCGACATGTCGATTTTCGCGCGTAGGACTTTTTGACCGTCCTCAAATTCACCTGCTTTCATACGTTGAAAAAGATCCAGATTTTCTTCAACTGGTCGGTCACGATATGGGCTGTTTTTCCCTGGTTTAGTGAGGTTCCCTCGGTATTCGGTAATTTTGTCAGCGGGAAGATCGTCGACGTATGCTTTTCCCGCATTGATTAATTGTAACGCATAATTATACATCTGTTCAAAATAATCTGAGGCAAAAAGCAAACGGTCCTCCCAGTCAAAACCAAGCCATTTGACGTTTTCTTTGATGGACTGAACGTATTCCTCTTCTTCTTTGGTAGGGTTCGTGTCGTCGAACCGGAGGTTACAGAGACCTTTGTAGTCTTCTGCGATCCCAAAGTTCAGACAAATTGATTTTGCATGACCGATGTGCAAGTAGCCGTTTGGCTCCGGTGGAAACCTGGTATGAACCCGACCTTTGTATTTGTTCGTTTTCAAATCCTCATTGATGATTTCTCTAATGAAATCCTTGGTGATTGGTTCTGCTACTTCCATTTTCCTCACACTCGATTGACAGCCCCGACCAGATTCGAACTGGTGTCTAGAGATCCAGAGTCTCTTGTGCTAACCGCTGCACTACGGGGCCAAATGCCAGTTTTGTTGAGACCAGAAGTGAAAACGTTTCATATATAACTTTTCATAGCTCTAGCGCTTCTGAATAGAGATAGCCAATTCTCTGATTTTCTTTGTTTTTAAACTATTCTTGCGCAATACTGTTATTTTGTCCAAAAAAACTGCAGGAAATATTATATTAACTATCGTTCTTCTTTTTATCAGGGGAAAGAACATGAGACAAAAAAATATTGGAAAAAAAATTTTTTGTATTATCCTAATCACTGCATTAATCAGTGGTGTAGGTCAGGCAACTATAATCAATACAGAGACCAGACCAACCAATGAGGTCGCAGAATGGGTCATTATGATGTACCTCAACGGGGACAATAACCTCTCTGCTGCTCAGGGTCAGGTCCTTGAGACAATCAGGCAGGCGGGATCGTCTGCTCAGGTGCAAATCGCCTTACTCATTGATCAGAATGCTGTTGGTGATACACGGCTCTATTATCTAGATGGCACCACGCTTGTGCAACAATCATGGCCGTCTGAGTCAAGTATGGATGATCCTGCCACTATCGTCTCATACGTCACCAAAGTGAAAAACGATGTTCCCGCTAACCATTACGCTTTGCTCATCTCCAGCAACAAAGGGAGTGGTTGGCAAGGAGTCTGCTGGGATGACCATGGCAGAGGGCAAATGATTACCATGCCAGAACTTCTTAGTGCCCTTAATCAGATAACCGACAATGGAGCAAATAAAATCGATATCCTCGGGATTGAAACCTGCATGACCGGCAACATGGAAGTTGCGTACCAGATCAACTCATGCGTGAGCTTTTTTATCGCCTATCCTGAATGTGCCATGCTCGGTGAATGGCCATATGTCCAATCATTTAACAATCTGAAAAACAACTCTGGTATGACACCAAAAGAGTTCGCCATTACTATGGTGAATTATTTCGTTCCTCATGATTACCCGCAGTACCGTATGAAAACGACGATGGCCGCGACAAACCTCAGCTCGCTACCTGGTCTTGCGGCAGAGATCAACGAGTTAGGGGTTTTCTTCCTGAACCATCTCGACCAATATAAAAATCAGATCACTACTGCACTTGAAGGTGCACGGATCTATGCCAGACTGTGGTACATCGATTATTACATTGACCTGTATAACTTCCTGGATCTCTGCACGATTAGCGACCCTGATTTTACCGCCATTAAAAGTACTATCAAAGCGACGATGGATACTGCGGTCCTCGCCAATGTTAATCTTCCTGATGACCCTGCCCATGGGCTGAGCATTTACTTCCCGCGGAGGGCAGGGGATTACAACGATAGCCTCCGATACCCCATTCTACCATCCCCGTATGAGGCGACAAATTTCGCAATTTACACGCATTGGGATGAATTCCTTAAAACGTTTCTTGGGATAGCAAATAACACTGCACCAACAAAACCAACCATCACTGGACCTGCAAAAGGCAAGATCGGTGTGATATACGAGTTTACCATTAAAGCCACTGATGCAGAAGATCAGCCGGTGCAGTACTTCGTTGAATGGGGTGATGGAAACACGACCGGATGGCTTGGACCCTATAACTCAAGTCAGCAAATCACCATCAATCACTCCTGGCTGACAAAAGAGACATTTACAGTCAGAGCAAAGGCAAAAGACAGTCTTGGCGCGGAGAGCGAATGGGCGACCCTTGCAGTAAAAATACCAGTAGCACTGGGGAAATCGAGAATCATACTTATTGGTAAAATCACCAGTGTTGAAAAAAATAAACCAGTAGGTTTTCGGTTCCTGCCGATAAAAGTCCTTGAGATAAGCAAGATCGTCGGACAAAACAAGACAACCAAGATGCTAGACGAAACGTTCGGGGAATATCCATGTTGTGGGTACTTACCATTCAGTGAATTCAAAGGAATTGTTACGAAAAATTTACTTGTTGGTATCTGGGTCATACCCTCGTAACTTTCTTCGTATCTCTTTTTATTATTTTTTTTTTTTCCTTTTTT